>JAEZFE010000231.1 GCA_023437865.1 Pseudomonadota bacterium
CGGGGTGTAGCTCAGCCTGGTAGAGCGCCAGCTTTGGGAGCTGGATGCCGGAGGTTCGAATCCTCTCGCCCCGACCATTTCCCTGATATTCGCTGCTCTTCGGCTGTCGGTTCTGGCTTTAGGTTCGCGACGTGGGTGCCGGTCAAATGGAGCAGCCCGAACCGGGCAGTCAGCAAGGCGGTTTGGAAGGGTGCAGAGGAAAGCGTCGTCGTAGAAGCGATGCCCGACGAGCGTGGATTTTTTGAGAGCTTGACAGTGAAATGGCAGGACGCACGGTAGGCCTCGGAACGGGCCCTTTCCCATTGCGAACGCCAATTCGCCACGGCGGATGATCGTGCTTGCAGTTGGCCGTGTGATATGCTTCCATTTTCAGCGGTTGTGATGGCTACCCGTTGATGCCCAAAGTCCGTTCGGCATACAAAGCATCACGCATGCACTCTCGGCATTGAGCGCATTGACTGTTTCCGGAAATTACGCAGGCGGACATGCGTGGCGAACCCTGGGAAACAGGTCATTGCTACAAACGAGAAACTTCCTCCCCTGAAGTATCTTCCGTTCAATCGCTATCGGGTTTCCGCCGAGAAGCGAACGGGCTGAGGCCGGTCGAACTTCACCACGTGGTTCAGCCCGGCGGCGATCGTAGTCCTCGTGACCTTGATCGTCTTACCGACTTGCATCTGGTCCAGCGGGCGGCCGAAGCAACTAGTCAATTGGCCATCGGATTGGAACAGTCGACGTTTCACCACCTGGGGTATCCCAGGTAATGATCCGCCATTCGTCGCCAATCTTGCGGACCAGATGTGTCGTTGCGGGGCCAACGTCGTTCTCGCAACGATCGGACTTCACTTCACATGAGCGGTCGCGCAAGTCGACTAGATAGTCCCCTGGTTCCGCGGTTTCCTTCAGTACGGTGATCGTCTCACCGCTCTTGACCCTGCGGATCGCCGAAATGCGGTAGGCAGTGTAGAGAGGGTAGCTGGGCTCAGACCGGACGAATGTGCGCCCCTCGTGATCTCTGATCGCCAGGTGGCACAGCTCTTCCTTCTTCTGCATATAGCAGGCGAGCTTGTTCTCGACGGCGCAGATCGGCGATACCGGTTTGCCGAGGCATTTGCTGGTGGTGGTCTTTTCGTCCCACGTCAGCTTTCGCCATTCCCCGGGCGGATCGGGCTTCCAGCTCTCGGCCGCGAGTGACGGACCAGGCAGGGAAATAGCCCCAATCCCAAGAACGACAGCTACCTTTAGTGCATTTCGCATAGCGACAAGCTCCAGCAACGCGAGCGCATCATGCCTCGGCTTGTGGCTGGGGTGAAGAGGCAACGGGCCGAGCTAAGTCCCTGTGCCGTCTGCATGACGGGGGCGATCGCGGACATTTTGAAGCGTCAATATGCCTCGACCGGCCAAGTACGCGTGGCAGCCCTGGCCACGTATACTGGTTACTTGGCGCTCAAGGGAGGTCATCTCTGCCATCTATCGTGAGAACCGACATTGTCGGTTTCAGCTTTAGGCTGGATTTTGGGCCTTTAAGCCGGACATCTGCAGCCATAGGGCGGCTCGCCCGCCCACCCAAAAAAACGCTCACTGAGGCCAGCGGTACTCGATGATGGCACTCCCGGCTGCCAGGGAAGCCGGGAAGACACGGACATCGGCGTCTTAGATCTGTCGCGGCCTCGCATGCTCGCGCGACAAGACGCGCAGGGGCACGCATTGCGACACCCCCGCTATCCATGCTTTGGCTGATTAGTGCTATTGCACCTTGACAAGCGCCTTCGCGGCGACGATCGCAGCCAGCTTTCCTTCGGCCACCGCCGCCGAGGATAGCGGGATGTCGCAGAAGGTGGAAAAGCCGCAATCCGGGTGCAGCAGCAACCGGTCGCTGCCGAACAGATCGATGGCGCGGCGGATGCGCGGGGCGATTTCCTCCGCCGTTTCGATGCGCGGCAGCTTTTGGTTACAGACGCCGACGCCGATCCGGGCATCCTCGGGCAATGCCTTCAGCAATGCCAAGTCGCCCGCGCGCGGCGTGCTGGCTTCCAGCAGATAGGCGCCGACCCGCATCTGCGCGAGCGTACCCAGCAGCGGCTGGTAGCTTCCCGCCAGCAGCACGCTCTCATCGGCGCTCCAGTTGCCGCGGCAGACGTGCAGGGCAATGCGTTCGCGCGGGAAACCCTCGATGACGGCGTTTATCAGGTCACGCGCAAAGGCAAGCTCATGGTCGGGGCCATGGGATTCCGAGAGCGCCCCGCACATGAAGCTGCGGCGGTTTTTCGAACCTCTGAACACGACTTCGCTCAGCACCGGCTCGTCGAACTGCACGATGGCGACGCCCGCCGCGATCAATTCGGCAAGCTCTTCGCGCAGCACCTGGACGATATCGGCGCCGATGTCCTCACGCGAGGCGTAGGCGTTCTCGGCCAGGCATTCCAGCCACATGGTGCGGGTCAGCAGATAGGGGCCGGGGAGCGCGACCTTGATCGGCTTCGCGGTGACATTCGCGGCGAAGTCATATTCATGTGCGACCAGAGGCAGGGAGCGTTTCAGCTTGCCGAAGACCGCCGGATGGCGAAGGTCGGCCGGCACCTCCAGTTCGGCAAGCTCGGCGGCAAAGACGTCGGGAGCCTCGACCATGGCCGCCAGATCTGTCAGCGGGATGAGCTGGCAATTGTCGAGACGGCTGGCGATGAAGGCGGCATAGCTGTCGCGCCGCTGCTCGCCATCGGTAATCAGGTCGGCGCCGGCCCGCTCCTGCGCGGCGATCACCAGGCGTACCGCGTCATCGGCGGTATCGTGGAAACTGGCTTCGTCCACGCGGCCCTCGATGAAGCCGTGCATGGCGTCGAGCATCCAGCGCGGGCGTGGCCACGACCCCATGCCGGTGACCGCCATCGGCGGAACCACCGGTGCCGGGCGCACCTGCCGCGCCGGGCGGGGAGCCGCAGCGGGCCGTGTCGCCGGGGCGGGTTCGCTGTTGGCGGCAACCTTCCCGCCCTTGCGGACCAGGAAGGAACGCTGCCGCCCCACCTTGGTCCAGGAAACGAGATCGTTTTTGGTCAGCCGGCACCAGGCCGGCAAATCCTCGTCCACGGAAATTTCCGTGGAGAGGATCTCCAGCAACTGCCCCGGGCGCATGGGGTCAATGTGCTTGCGGATCAGCAGCAGCAGCCCGCCGCCACAATCGAGGTCGCCTCCATCGAAGCTGACATCGGGCGAATGCTCGTGCGATGCGACGGGCTCCATGCGACTGCCTTTCCTGCCCGCTTTACATCAATAGCTGATCGACGGGCAGCCTTCGCCCATGAACTCGACGAGCTTGGCGCCGCCGACGATCACTGCGCCGGCGACCAGATTGTTCTCGTCCAGTTCGCGCTTCTTGAAGCAGGGCGAGCACACATAAATCTTGCCGCCCACCTCGGCGAAGCTGGCCATCAGGTCGGCCAGCTTGGCGAAACCCGGCTCGGCGATGTCGTCGGCATAACCCTTCTGCGACAGGCGGGTGCCTTCGATGGAGAGGAACACGATCGCCTCCTTGCCGGAAGCGGCGGCGGCATTCGCCACGACGAAGGCGACGGTGGCCTTGTCGGTGTCGTTCTTGGCATGGGTCAAACTGACCACAAAACGCGACATGAACGTTCTCCTGAAAATATTATCGTTGCGAAACTTAACTCCAATCCGGCTTGGACCGGATCCAGAAACTACTACCTGCCCGGTCGTGATACAGCAAGGGATTGCGCGTCATTGTGCAGAAGGCGGCGATGTCTTCGGGTGCACCAAGGTCGGTCGCGATCAGTTTAAGCACTTTTCCCGGCATCTCCTTCAACCGCCGCCGCAGGGTGACGACGAGCTCGCCGCAGCTCATGTCGCCGGCGTCCCACAAATCATCGAAGGAAGGAGGGGTGTCAGTCATCGGCAAGGAACTCCGCCAGGGCGCCCGCGAGGGCGTCGATATCCTCGCGGGTGTTGATGAAGGACAGGCTGGCGCGGCATAGGGCCGGCACGCCCAGATGCTGAATGAAGGGCTGGGCGCAGAATGTGCCCGCGCGCACGGCGATGCCGCGTTCAGCCAAGCGGCGGGCAAGACGCTGCGGCGTCGGTGCCGAAGAGTCGTCGGCGGTGAAGGAGAAGATTGGCCCGGCACCTGCAGGGTGAAACAGGCGCAGGCCGGGAATGGCGGAAAGCTCAGTCAGCGCATGCCGCGCCAGTTCCGCTTCCGTCCGCGCGATCTCGTCCCGGCCGAGTGTCTGCAGATAATCCAGTGCAGCGCCGAAGCCTACTTGAGAAACAAAGGCGGGGGTTCCTGCCTCGAAGCGCAGCGGCGGGTCGGCATATGTTACAGTGTCGCGTGTGACCTTGCGGATCATATCGCCGCCGCCAAGGAATGGGCGCATTCCGGCGGCGCGCTCCCGGCGGATGTAGAGGGCGCCGGAGCCGGACGGACCTCCCAGCTTATGCCCGGTGACGGCGTAGAAATCGCAGCCCAGTGCCTGGACGTCGACCGCCTCGTGCGCCGCGCCCTGGCTGCCATCGATCAGAACCGGCACGCCGCGCCTCTGCGCGGCCCGGCAGATGGCGCCGACATCGACGCGTGCGCCGGTTACGTTTGACATCTGGGTTATTGCGATCAGCCGTGTTGCCGGGCCGATCGCGTCGATGACCGCCTGGGGGTCCAGGCAGCCGTCGGCGCCGCACTCCACCCAGCGCAGACGGACCCCCGACCGCTCACGCAGGAAGTGCCAAGGCACGATGTTGGCGTGGTGCTCCATCACCGACAGCAGGATTTCGTCGCCTGGGTTTAGGCGTGGTCCCGCCCATGAGGCGGCGACCAGATTGATTCCCTGGGTCGTGCCCGAGGTGAAGATGATCTCGTCGTCGTGCGCGGCATTGAGGAAACGCGCAACCACCGTGCGCGCCTGTTCGTAGCGCTCGGTCGCCACCTGCGATAGGCGGTACAGCCCGCGATGCACGTTTGCGTATTCCTCGGCGTAGCCGCGCTGGACGGCCTCGATGACCTGCCGGGGCTTCTGCGCGGATGCCGCACTGTCGAGATAGACGAGGGGAGGGGATGAGGGGTGCCCGAGGATCGGGAAATCCGCGCGGATTCGATCGGGATCGAGCATCACCTTACACCGCGCCGGCCATCGAAGGGAGGGAGAGTGCTAGGCCGTTTCGGTCCCGCCTGTCAACGGCGTTCAAGGAGGGCGTTGGCATGCGCCCGCCAGCGGGTTTTGCGTCCTGAGCGTTCAAAGCCCCCGCCAAGGGCGAGGGCTTTGTTTGCATGGCAGGCCGGACTTAGCTGACCACCGCCGCCATGGGCGGGGGCACCACCCGGGTGGCCGCTTCGGCCATGGCTTCGGCCAGGTACTGGTCCACCACTTCGTTCAGCGGGTCCAAATGGCTGCCGAAGAAGTGGTTGGCGCCTTCGACCGTGCGGTACTTGACGCGGATGTTCTTCTGCGCGCCCAGCTTGGTCGCCAGCTTGGCGACCGACGGCTCGGGCACCACCTCGTCGGCGTTGCCGTGCACGATCAGGCCCGAGGACGGGCAGGGCGCCAGGAAGGTGAAGTCGTAATGGTTGGCCGGCGGGGCCACCGAGACGAAGCCGTCGATCTCAGGCCGGCGCATCAGCAGCTGCATGCCGATCCACGCGCCGAACGAGAAGCCGCCGACCCAGCAGGCGCTGGCGTTGGGATTGTAGGTCTGCATCCAGTCGAGCGCGCTGGCGGCGTCGGACAGCTCGCCCTGGCCGTTGTCGAACTTGCCCTGGCTGCGGCCCACGCCGCGGAAGTTGAAGCGCAGCGTTGAGAACCCCTTGCGCACGAAGGCGTGATAGAGGGTGTAAACCACCTTGTTGTTCATGGTGCCGCCGTGCTGCGGATGCGGATGCAGCAACAGGGCGACCGGCGCGTTGGGCACCTTGGAATGGTGATAGCGGCCTTCAAGGCGGCCGTCCGGTCCGTTGAAAATCACCTCGGGCATCAAGAGTCCCCTACCTTTGCAGTCTTCTTGCCCCATGGCTGCGACAAAACCCGAGTCGCAGCGTCGGGGAATAAAGGGCGGCACAAGCTGGTTGTTGCCAGTCAAACTTGACTGGCTTTGTCGGGCATCCTATATTCCCCTTCGACGCAAGGCACCCCCTGACGGGTATCCCCCCTCATCCGGGGTGCTCAATCGAACGAATAGATTAGCATATTGACGACCATGGTTTTCAAGAGTCTTCAAGAAGATATCGCTTCAATCCGGCAACGCGACCCCGCCGCCCATTCCTGGCTAGAGGTCGTGTTGTGCTATCCGGGCCTGCATGCTCTGCTGTTTTATCGCCTTGCGCATTGGTGTTGGCTGGCGGGATTGAGGGTGCTGGGGCGGTTCATCTCCCATCTCGGCAAGTTCTTCACCGGTATCGAAATTCATCCTGGCGCCACCATTGGCCGGCGCTTTTTCATCGATCACGGTACCGGCGTGGTGATCGGCGAGACCGCCATCATCGGTGACGACGTGACGCTCTATCACGGTGTCACCCTGGGCGGCACCTCGCTGCATAAGGGCAAGCGCCATCCGACGCTGGAGGATGGCGTGATTGTCGGCTCGGGCGCCCAGGTGCTGGGGCCGATCACCGTGGCCAAGGGGGCGCGTATCGGCGCCAACGCGGTGGTTCTGACCGACGTGCCGGAGGGGGTGACCATGGTCGGCATTCCGGCCCGTGCCGCCGCCCGCAAGCCGAAGCCGGGCGACGCCGAGTTTTGCGCCTACGGCATGGACGAGACTATTCCGGATCCGGTGGCGCGTGAGATCTACGCCCTGCGCGGTCAGGTTACCGCGCTGCTGGAGCGCGTTGCCGAACTGGAGGCCGAGCGCGACGGGGGCGTCCCCGGTGCGATCCGGCCGTCTTCGTCCGAACAGGAACCGCCGCAGCCGGTGTCCGGCACGGCAGAACATTAACGAACAACGAACCGGGGCGGGTGCCCTGGCGCCTACGGGAGACCACGACGTGAAACTGAGCACCAAAGGCCGATATGCCGTCATGGCGATGGTGGACCTGTCCAGCCATTCGCAGGGCAGCCCGGTGGCGCTGGCCGATATCGCCGAGCGTCAGGAGATCTCGCTGTCCTATCTGGAGCAGCTGTTCGGCAAGCTGCGCAAGGGCGGACTGGTCAAGAGCGTGCGCGGCCCCGGCGGCGGCTATCTGCTCAGCCGCCCGGCGGGTCAGATGCGCATCTCCGACATCATCCTGGCGGTGGACGAGCCCATTCAGACCACCCGCTGCTCGCCTGGCTCGCCCGCCGGCTGCCACAACAACAAGGGCCGTTGCCTGACCCACGATCTGTGGGAAGAGCTGGGTAACCAGATCTATCTGTACCTGTCGTCGGTGTCGCTCGCGGATGTGTGCGAGCGCCGCATCCTCGGCACTTCGGGGATGTTCCACGGCACTGCCGCGCCCGTGGCCGCTGCCCAGTAAGAACGAAAAGGAGTTGTCTGCCGTGACCCGGTTCGCCTACCTCGACCACAACGCCGGTTCGCCGGCGCGTGCGGAGGTAATCGCGGCCATGGCCGAGTTGCTGGCCGAACCGGGCAACCCGTCCTCCGTCCACGGTCCCGGCCGCCGCGCGCGGGCGCGCCTGGAGGAGGCGCGGGCTTCCGTCGCCGCCCTGGTGGGGGCGCCGGCCGCCGGCATTGTCTTCACTTCGGGGGGGACCGAGGCCAACAATCTGGTGCTGCGCGGCACGGCTGCCGCGCGCGTGCTGGTCTCGGCGGTCGAGCATGCCTCGGTGCGGGATGCGGTGCCCAAGGCCGAAGTGATCCCGGTGGATGGGAACGGCGTGGTCGATCTCGCCGCGCTTGACGCCTTGTTGGCCGGGGAGGGCGCGGCGCTGGTGTCGGTGATGCTGGCCAATAACGAGACGGGGGTGATCCAGCCGGTGGCCGAGGTGGCGCGCCTCGCCAAGGCCCGCGGTGCCCTGGTTCATTGCGACGCCGCCCAGGCTCCGGGGCGGTTGTCGGTGTCGTTGTCGGACCTCAATGTCGACTTTCTGACATTGAGCGGCCACAAGCTGGGAGGCCCCGCCGGAATTGGCGCGTTGGCGTGTGCCAATCCCGACAGTGCGCTGGCACCGATCTTGCTGGGAGGAGGGCAGGAGCGGCGCCGCCGTGCCGGAAGCGAAAACCTCGCAGGCCTCGTCGGCTTCGGAATTGCCGCCCGCGTGGCAGCCGGAAACGG
>JAEZFE010000234.1 GCA_023437865.1 Pseudomonadota bacterium
TGCCTATCCGGACCAGTCGGTGTGGACCGCCGAGGTGGATGCCGACGGAAATCCTGCCAATCCGCTGCTGAAACTGGCGGGGGCGCTGTTTGCCGAGGCAGGCATCCAGTGGCATGCGACCGCCTACCCGGCGTCGCGCATGTTCAATCAACTGAAGTCGGGCAGTTCGCAATTTTCCATGCTGGTCAAGGCGCCGGCGCTGGGCGATTGCTGTCTGTTCAGCAGGAAGCCGGTGGCGCATACCGAGATCAGGGTGTTCTGGCTGGGCGGCACCGCGCCGGTCCACAGCAGGGACGACTTGGCCGGCAAGAACCTCATCGTGGTGCGCGGCTATTCCTATGGCGAGCTGGCGCCCTTCCTGGCCGATGAGCGCAACGGCATCCAGCGTACGACGGTGGATACCCACCGGGCCGGCTTCGCCATGCTGGAGCACGGACGCGGCGACTATCTGCTGAACTATACCGGCCCCGCCCGCGAGATGCTGGCGGCCCGACCGATTACTGGGATCCAGTCGGCGAAGCTCGCCGATCTGGACGTTCATCTGGTCCTGAGCCGCCACTATCCCGACGCGGACAAGGTAATGGCGCGGCTGGAAGCCATCGTTGAACGCCTGGACAAGGGCCGCATCCTCCAGGGGCGTTAGGCCAGCGCTTCTTCCTGAGTGAGCACGCGGTCGGGCAGGGTAAACCAGAACGTGGTGCCCTGGCCGGGCTCCGAGCTCAGCCAGATGATGCCCCCATGATTGTCGACCACCCGTTTGCAAATGGCGAGGCCGATGCCGGTGCCGGGAAAGGCATCGCGGGTGTGCAGGCGCCGGAATACCTCGAACACATAATCGGCATATTGAGGTTCGATGCCGATGCCGTTGTCGCTGACTTTGAAGCGCCAATGCCCCGCGTCGCGCTCTGCCTCGATGGTGACGCGGGGAGATGTGCCCGCGCGGGTGAATTTCAGTGCGTTGGTCAGCAGGTTCTGGAACAATTGCCGCAACTGACCGCTATCGCCGCTGATGGTGGGCAAATCGCCGACGATGATCTCGGCCCGCTTCTGCGCGATTGCGGTCTGCAGGCTGCTCACCACCTCGTCCACCAGTGCGCCGCAATCGACGGGCTTGACCGCCATGGCCTCGCCCTCGCAGCGAGAATAATCGAGCAGGTCGGTGACCAGGCTCGACAGCCGCATGGCCTCGTTGATGATGAAGGCTAGGTATTCGTGCCCTTCGTCGCCCAACGCCACGGCATGACGGCGTTGCAGCAATTGCGAGAAGCTGACGATGGAGCGGATCGGCTCCTTGAGGTCGTGGGCGGCCACATAGGCAAAGCGCTCGACCTCGACCAGCGCCTTGGACAGCTGGTCCACCACCCGGCGCAGGTCGTTCTCGGCCTGCTGGCGCACCTGGTTCTCGGCGGCAAGCTGGAGATTGCGCGAATTAAGATCGGCGACCAGCAGCTTCAGCCGCTCCGCCATTCCGTCAAAGGCCCAACGCACCTCGTCGAGCTCGTCGCCTTTGCCCGGGCCGGTGGGCAGGTCGTCGGCCATGGTCATGCAATCGGGCGTTATCTGGGGCACCAGCCCCTTGACCCGGCGGGCCAGCTCCTCGATGCGGATGGTCACCAAATGGCGGAACGCCAGATACATGAACCCGGCCACCAGAAAGGTTTTGATGCCGTTGCCCAGCAGGATGGTTACCCCCTGCCACAGCAGGGTGCTGTAAACGTGATCGAGGCCGGCAGTGATTTGAATGGTGCCGATGACGCGCTCTTCGCCCCGCACCTTATGGCGAAGCGGATAGGTGCGCACCACTTGCTGCGCCGACGCGCCCGACTGGGCGGCCCACCCGGCGGCGCCATCGCTGCCTTGGATGGCCGCGCGCTCGATATGGGGAAGGTTCACCAGCGAATCGAGCGATAGCTGGGTCTGCTGGTCATTGAAGCTCCACACGCTGGCGGCGATGGGCGGGAAGTAAACGCTGACGCGGTCGAGCAGGTCATCGACGCCGGCGCGCTGAACCCGGTAATCCATGAACAGCTGAAATGCGGTCAGGAAAAGGGTGACAACGGACGAGAAGGCAACGATCAGGATGATCATCTTCCTGCCGACAGTGCTCACCTTGCGCAGGGAATCGAGCAGGACGATCAAGTTGACCGTCCCCCGATTCCATCCAAAACGGCGGTGGCGTGCCCGCTGTCCAACGGCGCATCCTCTTCCCTGTTCTAAAGCGATAGTAGCGTAATTTTCGCTTCGCCGAACCGGTTATCACGCGCGCCGGATGCACAGGATCAGGGATAAGAGACCGGCCCCGGCCTGGGTGATTCGGGCAGTGGGATGGATTCGGTTTCGCCCGGCACCGGTGGGAAGCGGCCTTGCCGCCAGTCTTCCTTGGCCTGTTCGATACGCGCGGTCGAGCTCGATACAAAGTTCCACCATACGTGGCGTGGGCCATCCATGGGGGCGCCGCCAAACAGCATGACGCGGGAATATTCCTGGGTTGCAAGCCGCGGTGTCGCGCCCTTGGTCAGCACCGCCAATTCCCCGGGAACGCAGACCCGCCCGGCCAGGAAGACCCGGCCCGAGATCACATAGAGTGCCCGCTCCTCGTAACTCGCTGCCACCGCCATCTGAGCGCCGGGAACCAGGACGATGTCGGCATACAGGGTCTCGGACGCCGTCTGCACAGGAGAGATGGCACCACCCAGGCTGCCGGCGATCAGGCGTACGCGCAGGCCTTCACCTTCCATCTCCGGCAGCGCCTCGGCGGCGTAATGGGTGAAGGAGGGCTCGCATTCCTCCTGCTCGCGCGGCAGGGCGACCCACGACTGGATGCCGGACAGCCGGGGGCCGGCGGCGCGGGCCTCGGCGGGCGTGCGCTCGGAATGGACGATTCCCCGGCCAGCGACCATCCAATTGACCGCTCCGGGTCGGATGGGCTGCACCGTGCCCAGGGAATCACGGTGCATGATCTCACCTTCGAACAGATAGGTGACGGTCGCCAGCCCGATATGCGGATGAGGCCGCACGTCCAGACCCTTGCCGGGCGCCAATCCCGTGGGGCCCATCTGGTCCCAGAACACGAACGGCCCAACCATGCGCCGCTCCGCCGCCGGCAGGGCGCGCCGCACCTCGAAGCCGTCCCCCAGGTCACGGGTGCGCGGCACGATCACGACGTCGAGCTCTTGGGTCATCCCGCACCTCCCTGTTGATCAATCGGCAGATGGGGGCGCGCCGGGCGGCCGTCAACAAAGGGGCAGCGCGCCCCGCACGGACGCGACTATAGTGGCGGCGCCATGCCAGCCCTGTGCCGTGATTGCTGCATTCCCTTCCGCTCCGGCCCGGATTGCCCGCGCTGCGGAGCGCTGCGGGCCGTCGAGCATGACGAGCTGTACGAACTCGACATCGCTCACATCGACTGCGATTCCTTCTACGCCTCGGTCGAGAAGCGCGACAATCCCAGCCTGATCGACAAGCCGGTCATCGTCGGCCATCCCGGCGGGCGCGGCGTGGTCACCACGGCGTGCTACGTGGCGCGCCAGTATGGGCCGCGCTCGGCCATGCCCATGTTCAAGGCGCTGGAGCTGTGCCCCCACGCCGTGGTCATTCCGCCCGACATGGCGAAGTACAAGCGGGTGTCCGAGGTCATCCGCGCGCTGTTCCTGAAAGCCACGCCGCTGGTCGAGCCGCTGTCGCTGGACGAAGCCTATCTGGATCTGTCCGCGGAAGCCCGGCTGGTGGACAAGCCGCCCGCCGTGCTGCTGGCCCGGCTCCAGCGCGCCATTGAGCGGCGTGTCGGTATCACCGTGTCCGTCGGCCTGTCCTATAACAAGTTCCTGGCGAAGATGGCATCCGACCGCAACAAGCCGCGCGGCTTTTCGATCATCGGACGGGGGGAGGCGCAATCCATGCTGGCCCCCATGGGGGTGGGTGCGCTGTTCGGCGTTGGCGCCGCCACGGCGGCGCGTATGGAGCAGGCGGGCATCGCTACCATCGGCGATCTGCAGCAGATGTCGGAGGCCGAGTTGGTCGCCCGCTTCGGCAAATTCGGCCGAGCGCTGTTCCTGATGGCGCGGGGGCTGGACCATCGTCGCGTCACGCCGGACCGTCCGGCGAAGAGCGTGTCCAACGAGACCACCTTCGCCCGCGATATCAAGGATGCCGCCCAACTGACCACCGCCCTGGAGCCGTTGGCGGCCAAGGTGGCGGGGCGGCTCGAACGGGCCGGTCTGGCTGGGCGTACCGTGGTGCTGAAGCTCAAGACCGCCGATTTCAAGCTGCTGACCCGCAACCACCGCCTGCCCGATCCGACCGCACGCGGCGATGTGCTGTTCAAGACCGCCTGTGCGTTGCTCGCCCGTGAGGTCGATGGCCGCGCCTTCCGCCTCATCGGCGTCGGCGTCACCGATCTGGTTCCGGCAGGCGAGGCCGATCCGCCCGATCTGTTCGGTGGGTGAAGGATGCTCGACAATGGCGCGTGCGGCGCGGTATGAGTAAATTAGACTTAGGTTGTTGAAGGTCGTAGATCATGAGCCTGTTCGGCCGCCGCGCCCGGGGTACCGATGTCGCCCCCGGCGATGTCTTCCGCAAGGCCGGCACCTATGGTGGCGACTGGGTAGTGGAACGCGTGTTTGACTATTCCGACATTCCGCGTCACGTCCGGTTGGTTGAGCGGAACGGCGCCCGCGCCATGACGGTCGCGGCCTCCATGCTGTTCGACCCCGATTGCTTCACCGCCGTGGGCTTTGGCGGCGAGGGCTGAGGTCCCTGTCGCTGCAGCTTTGCCTTAGCCAGACGGGGCGAGGACGCTTCCGATTGCGGAACTGAATGCATGGCCGGGGTGCCCCCGGCCATGCATTCTCGGCTTACTTGCGCTAAGCCTGATAGCGGTGCAGATAGGTCGGCACGATGGCTTCCGCCGCCGCCGGAATGATGCCCAGGTCGGTCAGGCCGGGTTTGCCGCCGCGCACCACATTATCCACCCTCAGCAGCTTGACCTGATCGGGCGTCAGCGCCGGCTTGGGCAGGAACTTCAGGAAGAACGCCTGCACGCTTGCTACCGCGAAGGGCAGCGGCACCAGCAGGCGCCTGCGCCCGGTGGCCCGGTTCACCAGCTCCAGGATCTCCTTCAAGGTATAACGGCGAGGGCCGCCCAGCTCGAAGACCTTGCCGGCCAGGCGCGGGTCCTCCACCGCCTTGACGATGGCCTCGGCCACATCGCCCACATAAACCGGCTGGAACGTGGGGCCGCCCGAGCCGAACAGATCGATGCCGTAGCCGCTTTCGGTATGCACGGGCT
>JAEZFE010000254.1 GCA_023437865.1 Pseudomonadota bacterium
AGAAGTACGAACGCGGCGCCAACCGCATCGGCGCCTCGCGCCTGTTCGATCTGGCCCGCGTGCTCGACGTGCCGGTCAGCTATTTCTACGAGGACATGGACGAGGACATGGCGGCCTCCAGCCCGCGCCACATGGTCCGCGCCACCGAAGATCCGCCGGAATTCTCGGACAATCTGATGGTCCAGCGCGAAACCCTGGAACTGGTCCGCGCCTACTATCGCATCCGCGACCCCGAGGTGCGCCGCCGTGTCCAGGAGCTTGCCAAGGCCCTGGGCCCGATCAAGGCGGAGTAGGCGTCCGCCGGAAGACAAAAGCCCCTCGGCGAGAGCCCAGGGGTTTACAATAAGTGTGGAGGGCATCGCGCTACGGCGCGGTGCCCTTTCGCTTTCGAACGCGGATCCACCGCAAGATCAAAGCGTTACGTCGCGTTGCGAGCTAGAGGCTCGATAACGCAACCGCCGAAGAAATCTTCTTTGGGGAGAAAGTCTGAGATGCTTCACCTTGAGATTGACTGGATGATCTCAAGCAGAAGTGATGGCCTACCGTACCGCTCTGACTTTCGACACAATATTTGATTTGAGCCTAGGCGTCCATGTGTTTTGCCGCACTCATTCGCGGATAACTCGGCTGCCAGACGCGTTCTTGTTGTGTTCTGTTTAGCGCTGGCCTGCCGGCACACTCTGTGGTATATGGGGCCATCATCCGGTGTGCCGTTGGTGGCGCCGGGCGGGAACCATCGCGCATACGGCCACGAACCATGTCAGAAGACCCAAAGGGCACAGAGCTCGTTAAATACGAGGCCCCGCAGCCTCCGACGCCCTCGCCTCAGCAGAAGCGAGAGTATGTGGCGCGCAATCCAGGCCGGCCGCGGGTGCCGCCGCGGAGTGGCGATATCCAAGTCAATCACTGCAAGAACATCAATTGCGAAAACTTCGGTGTCGAGCCCAGCTTGATATCGACGCGGGGCAAGGCAACCGACGGCTACAGCCTTGCTGCACGAAGCCGCGGTAGCGGGCAAAAGCTCCTCTGCACGAAGTGCAGACAGATTACCAGCGTGAAAAGCAACACCGCCATCCGCGAGGAACTGGAACGGATCTCCGCTTATCTTCGGCCGGTGGGCGCATCTTGTCCGCGCCCACAGTGTTCGAACCATGGCGTGCCGGCAGCACCGGGAGATGGCCGCTACCTTGCTCACGGCTACACCGTGGCAGGAACCAAGCGCTGGCGATGCAAGGCATGCGGGACAGTGTTCTCGCAGCGTAAGGCGCGGAAGCAGCTGATGTCGCACAAGAACGCCGGCATCTTCCGGCACTTGGTCAATAAGGGCGGCATCAAGCCCATGGCCCGCGTGGCCGGCGTCAGCGCCCGGACGGTCTATCTCAAGCTCGCCTTCCTGCAGCGCCAGTGCCTCGCATTTATGGCAGACCGCGAACAGCGAATCGCATCCCTTGGGCTTCAGCGTCTCTATGTCAGCGTCGATCGCCAGGACCACATCGTCAATTGGACCAGCTGCAGGGATCGCAAGAATGTCCAGCTGACGGCGGTGGCATCCGCTGATAACCGGTCCGGCTACGTGTTTGGCATGCACGTGAATTTCGACCCTACGACTGACCGGGAGCAGATGGAGGCCGAAGCCATCGTCGCCGGTGACTTCAGCATTCGTGAGCCGTCGGCCCGCAAGTTCGCGCGGTTTTGGACGGAGCCTGATTATGGCGAGGCCCAGATGGCCGACCCCGCGCATATGCCGGTCGAACGAGTGCAGGACACCGGTGATGTCTGGATTGATGTCGAGGCGGGATACGATGAAATGGCGGCTATCCCAGATCCAGAGGCCAAGGAGCGGACACCGAAGACCACTCGGTTGCCGGCGAAAGGGGCGCTAATTCACTATGAATACACGGTCCATGCCTATTTTCGACTGGTGCGCCAACTGCTCGGACCGGTTGGTAAGATCAGGTTCTTCATGGACCAAGACGATACTCTGCGCGCAGCCTGCATTGCGACCTGGCGCGAAGAGATGGCGGCGGGCACCGCCGACGCCTTCTACGTGCGCATCGACAAGGGGCGGAATGTCGATCAGCGCGAAGACCTCGTCCGCAAGTCGAGGGAGCGGTTCAAAGCGTTCAAGGTGGCTATCGGTCGACCGGAGCTAAGCGACTTCCGGATCCGGGTAATGCTGTTGGAGGAAGCCCTCCAGAACGTCCGGCAGATGTCGCCCCGCGATGCGTGGGTGGAGTTCCCTGAAAGCACCATGGCGGAACCGAAGAAGGCAATCTGCTGGCTCACGGATCGACGCGGCGTGGCGATGCCTCTACGTCAGCTGGCGCTGGTGTATGCCCGGGCCTCCATGCACGCGGTCGATCGCTACTTCATGCAGTTGCGGCGGCTGCTCATGGCGATGGAGCGCCCGATCTCGACGCCGAGCAATGACGGTCGGGTTTGGCGGGGCTACAGCCCCTACGATCCCGCCCGCATGCAGCAGGTGCTCGACATCTACCGGTGCTACTACAACTTCTGCAAGCCCGGCCGCGACAAACTGACGCCCGCGATGCGGCTGGGCCTGGCCAAGGGGCCGATCCGCATCGAGGACATCCTCTACTTCAAGCCGCCGGAGCAGTCTTCGCGCCAGCGGTGACGATCCCATCCCTATAATCGGAAGCGGCAGTGTCATGCGGCGAATATGCATAGCCGGCACTCACCCTACCCGTCGGCGACCACTTGCTAAATTGTGACACCTGTTTCACGGGTAGGTTTCACAGTGATAGCTGAGGTCGCGGCTTGCCAAGGCGTTTGCCGACGCCAGTTCGGTCGTCCATGTGCTCTCTGAGGCAGGCGTTGCGCCTGCACCCATCACCGGAGGCACAACGCCATGACCATCACCGCATTGAAGCTCTTCATCTGGATCCTCATCAGGTGCCCCGACCACGTCATCGCTCTCTTCAACCTTATCGCCACCACTCCCTTCTCCAAGGCGCCATGGTAATGGCCCGCCAGGTCAGCGGACGGCGGCGTTCCGTAATTGTTCTGGCACGCCGGCCAGTGCCGAGATAACGTGCGGTCGGTCGGAACAACAGGTGGGTATCATGGCCAATCGGCTGGGAGGTTTCCTGCTGCTGATCGACGACGCCGGCCGTCGCAACCTGGTGCGCATCGGCTCGATCCAGATGCTGGCCGACGCCGACGAGCTGCACGACAGCACCATCGTCGTCGTCGCCGGCCGCTGCCTCACCGTTCCCCGCCCACTGGACGACCTGCTCGACGCAATGGCGGCACCGCCGGATCACCGCGGTTAGAGTCGCTATTCACCGCTTGACCTTGGCTTCGCCGACGAATGCAATGGCACTTCGGCCAATGCACGTAGCGCGTGGGGACGCGGTGAAGCTCCGAGCCCGATTGCACAATCGACAGATCATGGCGCACCACTTGTCCGATGAGGACTGGGAGGAGATACGCGCCATCAGTCGCAAGCAAGGCGGGCGCGGACTGAAGATGCACTGCTGCGATGTGCGTGCGGTGCCGAAGCATACCCCAGGCGGACAGCGCCGGTACTTCGCCCACTTCGGCAAGGCCGAGGCCTGCGAATGGATTGGCGAAACAGAGGCTCACATCGAGGCCAAGATGGCCGCGCTGACCGCCGCCGCTGCCCTCGGTTGGACGGCCGACGCCGAGGTAACGCGGGCGGCATGGCTGGACCGGGAGCCGGATTTGAAGGCTGCCCGAGGCCCCTGTGAGGAGGGAAGGGACTGGGAAGCCGACGTGTTGGCTGTCCGCGGCGGCAAGCTCAAGGTTCGGGTGGCCATCGAGATCCAGCGATCAGGCCAAGGGCGGTCCGAGACCCGTTACCGTGATGAGCGTTACACCAACGACGGCATCCTGCCGTTCTGGGTGTTTTTCTCTAGGTTCGCCGCCTCCAAGCAGGACACGCACTGGAAGGTCGTATTGCCGCAGGGGGATGTGGTGACAGTCGCTGCCGCGGCAGGCAAGGCGGTGGTCGACTTCCTGCGCCTGATCGAGGGCCAGAACCGCATCGCCGAGGCCGTCATCGGCGCCCTCCGGCATCTGGGCATCCCCTACGAACTCGAGCACCTTCACAACGTCCCCGTCATGGTGCGGGCGCGTCGCGGCGACGACGTCCAGGACATCTTGTTCGGAGAGATCGGCGCCTTCACCAAGGATGAGGAGGAGGCACCTAAGCAGCTCGCCGGCGCCGAGGTGATCTTCGTCGAGCACGCCGACCAGCCGAAGGACGTCGGCGTCATCGCCCACTTCATCCGTGGCGATCGCAATGCCTTCGTCCGCAAGCGCCTGACGGACATCTTCGAGGGGCGCCTGGTCTGGCGCAGCCGCGACCACAAGGAAAACCTGCCCGCCACCCTGGTTGGGTATGACGACACCTGTCATAGCTGCGGTCAGCCGCACTACCATGTGCTCGGATGCCTCTACGGGCACACTGTGCAGCGCGCCGACTGCCGCCCGCAGTTCAAGACCCCGGACCAGGGGCCTGAGTTCTTGCTGGAGTGCATTGAGCGGTTCGAAAAGCGCACCGGTAAGCGCTGCAGCACCTTCGACCGATATTACTATCGAGGCCCGCGGTGCCCACATTGCGGCTGGCACATGGAACCGCTGATCAAGGTCGCGGACGTGCCGGAATGGCCCGGCCTGGATGGCGTTCCAGCATGGCCATACACCGAGGTCCATTTTCCGGTAAGGTCCAAGCTGCCTGGCAAAGGGTGGCAGGCGCCGCCGGCGAAGGTAACGCGTCGGTCACCGCCGCATGAGCTTTGGGAGGGCTTCGTCGCCGCAAAGATCGCCGAGCGCGACGAGAAGCAGCGCCAGGCGGAGGAGCGACAAAGACAGGAGGCCGAGGTCAGGGAACGCCACCGGCTTGCCCGCGAAGCCGAGGAAGAGCGTCGTCGCCAAGAGGCGGAGGCGGCCGCTAAGGCAGCTTGCGATAGCCGCCAAGCACAACTCGACGCCGTCGTCGAGAAGGTGCTGATCCTGGCGGATGCCGAAGACGAATCCGCCTGGGATCGTGGGGAGTGGATGGCACGGTCGCTGACCGACCTACAACTGCCGTCACCCCGCCGGCTCATTGACGATGGCGGTAGCGACTTTACGGTGCTGCTGGACTACCTACAGGACCTGGCGAGGCTACCACGGCGCCGCCGATCCATTCCATCGAGCATGCTCGGCCTTCCGATTGCGCGGGCGATGGCGGAAGCGGCAGAAGCTGCCGCCGAAGTTCGGGTGTCAGACCTTCGTGACCATGCCACCTCAACCTTCTCTGGCGAGATCGACCCCACCGCGTGGCTGTCGGCACCACATGACGCCCTGGGTCGGCATTCGCCTATCGACGCCGCCCGCGACAGCGTTCAGGGCTTCCAGGAGGCCTGGGACGCGGTTTCCGCTCAAGGCGATTGGTTGGGCGCCAGGCGATGGCGTCGCCAGCGCTTGCGCGATGAAGCGGCAAGGGCCTTCCCCAGGTCGGACCCACAGCGCGTCAGCTTCCTCGTCGAGACGCCGTGCCGTGAGATCGGCATGCGGCGGATGATCGACATGTGCGGCGACGAAGAGGGTTTGAAGGCTTGCCTCGCTGCGCTGGATAAGATCAAGAAGTCCCGCAAGAGCCTGTGAAGCCATGGTTGCCGCTAAGGCGCTGAAAACGCAGCAATTATCATGCATGCGAGCAGTTTCGGCAATTTGCATGATAATCACAGCCTTTTCAAGCCACTAGCGCCTGTTCGGGGCTAGCGGCTCCCGCGATCAGCCTGAACAATGTCACCCCACGACCGTCTGGTCGAACATACGATTGATCAGGCGAATGCGCTCACGGAGGGCTCCTTGTCCGGCGGGGTCACTGTGGTGGAACCGAAGCGCTGCCTGAAGATCACACTTCGGGCAGAACTCGCCGGCACGGGCACCATCTCGATCTTTTGGCCTAACATTCAGTCCGAGTGCCGTCTTGTCCCCATGGAAGGGCGTCGCTCTCCAAGGCTCCATCAAGACCTCGACTGGAATGGAAAAGGGCACCGCGCCGTAGCGCGATGCCCTCCACACTTATTGTAAACCCCTGGCGGCGAGAGCCGGGGGGCTTTTTTGTTGTCAGCGCCGGTAGGGTGGCGGATCGTCGCGGGCGCTCACCGGGTCCTGATGGATCAGCACGTCGAAGTGGGGAAACGCCGCTCTGATGTCCTTTTCCACCTGATCGGCGATGTCGTGCGCCTTGACCAGGGGCAGGTTGTCGTCGAGCGCCAGGTGCAGTTGGATGAAGCCCTGTTGGCCGGACAGGCGGGTGCGCAGATCGTGCATGCCGCGCACGTCGGGGTGGGATCGGGCGATCTCCTTGATGCGCTGGCGCTCGTCCTCGGGCAGTTCGCGGTCCATCAGCATGTCGAAGGAATTGACCGTGATCTGCCATGCGTTCCACAGCAGATAGCCGGCGATGCCCATGGCGAACAGCGGATCGATGAAGGTCCAGCCCCATTGCTTGCCGATGAACAGCGAAACGATGACCGAACCGTTGATCAGCACGTCGCCGGTGTAATGCAGGCTGTCGGCGGAGATGGCCACCGATTTGGTCTTGGACAGGACCTTTTTCTGGAAGCGCACCAGCAGCGCGGTCAGCGCGATGGAGAACGCCATCACCGCCATGCCGATGCCTTCATTGGTGACTACGGTGGTATGCTGCAGGCGGCTGACAGCTTCGGCCAGCAGGAAGGCGCTGGAACCGACGATGAAGGCGGCCTGGCCCAGTCCGGCCAGGGGTTCGGCCTTGCCGTGGCCGAAGCGGTGTTCGCTGTCGGCAGGGGTGAGCGCGTGGCGTACCGCCCATAGATTGATGATCGAGGCCGCCGCATCGAGGCTGGAATCGATCAGGGTCGACAGCAGAGCCACCGAGCCGGTCATGACCCAGGCGCCCAGCTTGACCACGATCAGCGTGCACGCCGTCGCCACCGAGGCATAAGTGGCAAGGCGCATCAGCCGCGCGCCCTCCGCGGGATCGGTTGCCGCCGTCATTGTGTGCCTCGCCCTCCTAGGGGAACAGATGTTCGATGTGCCAGTGCCCGTTCTGGTTCACATAGGCGAAGCGGTCGTGCAGGCGGAAGGGGCGGTCCTGCCAGAACTCGATGCGCTCGGGCGCCACGCGCCAACCGGACCAGTGGGGCGGGCGCGGCACCGCGCCAAAGCCGAACTTGGCGGTGAATTCGGCGATGCGGCGTTCCAGTTCGAAACGGCCCTCCAGCGGGCGCGACTGCACCGAGGCCCAGGCGCCGATCTGGCTGGTGCGCGGGCGCGACCCGAAATAGGCATCGGCCTCGGCATCGGTGACCAGCGCGACCTTGCCCTCGATGCGGATCTGCCGCTTCAGGCTTTTCCAGTGGAACAGCAAGGCGGCGTGCGGGTTTGCCTTCAGTTCCTCACTCTTGCGGCTTTCCAGATTGGTGTAGAACACGAAACCGTCATGGTCGTAGCCCTTCAGCAGCACCATGCGCACGCTGGGCCGGCCCTGAGCGTCGGCGGTGGCCACCGCCATGGCGTTCGGATCATTGGGCTCGGCGGCTTCGGCCTCTTC
>JAEZFE010000143.1 GCA_023437865.1 Pseudomonadota bacterium
TCGCACCTCTCCGTCCTTTAAATCGCGTTCGCCTTGGCGATTTGGGCCAGCATTCGGTAGCTGTCCTTGGGGGTGCGCTGCAAGGTCTCGTAATCAACGCGGACGATGCCGAAGCGCTTGGACAGGCCGAAGGCCCATTCGAAGTTGTCAAGCAGGGACCAGGCCAGATAGCCCTTGAGGTTGACGCCGTCGGTCAGCGCGCGGTGAACCTGTTCGATGTGTTCTTTGATGAACAGGGCGCGGTCGGCATCGTGGACCTGACCGTCCTCGGCCACCGCGTCGTCATAGGCGGCGCCGTTTTCGGCGACGTAGACGGCGGGGTTGCCGTAATTGTTCTTAAGGTCGAGGAGCTGCTCGTACAGGCCCTCGGGCTGCACCGGCCAGCCCATATGGGTGTAGCGCTTGGCCTTGGGATCACCCCAGCCGGCGTTGAACGGGCGGCCTTCCTCGTGCCGCATGGTGTTGCGGCCGTAGTAGTTGATGCCCAGCAGGTCGATGGGGAACTTTGCCAGCTCCAGATCGCCGGGCTGGACGAAGCTCGCCATCTGCTCGGCGACGATGTCGGGCAGCTTGCCCTTGAACAGGCTGTCCAGGGTGACGCGGTTCCAGGCGGCGTCCCACAAAGCGGCGGCGCGCACGTCCTTGGGGTTGTTCGGGTCGTCGGGGACGCAGGGGGAAACATTGGTGACGGTGCCGAGGATGGCGTCGCTCATCTCGGCGCGGATGGCGCGCAGGGCGGCGCCTTGCGCCAGGTTCTGGTGGTGCAGGGCCTTGAGGATGCCGATCTCGCCCAGGCGGTGGCCGGGGGCGTGCTCGCCGACGCCATAGCCGAAGATGGCGACGACGTTGGGCTCGTTCAGCATCACCCAGTTCTTGACGCGATCACCCAGGCGGCGGCTGGCGACGCGGGCATATTCGGCGAAGGGCTCGGTGACCGCGCGGCCCTGCCAGCCGCCCTTGTCCTCCAGCGGCTGCGGCAGGTCCCAGTGGTACAGGCAGGCCATGGGCTGGATGCCGGCCTTGAGCAACTCGTCCACCAGACAGTCGTAGAAATCCAGGCCCTTCTGGTTCACTGCGCCGGTGCCTTCGGGGATGATGCGCGGCCAGGCCAGCGAGAAGCGGTAGGCGTTGAAGCCGGCCGCCTTCATCAGCGCCACGTCCTCGGGATAGCGGTGGTAGTGGTCACAGGCCTTGGCGGCGCTGCTGCCGTCCTGGATGCGGCCGGCCTTGGTGAAGGTGTCCCAGATGTCGGGTCCCCGGCCATCGACGTCGAGCGCGCCCTCGATCTGGTAGGACGAGGTCGAGGCGCCCCACATCCAGCCCTTGGGGAACGGACGGGTGAGCGCGGCGGTGACGGGGGTGGGAATGGTGGCCATGGCGGCGGCTCCAACAAGAAATTGACGGCGGGAAATCACTTGGACTCTGCCCCTAGTTTACACGGTGGCGCGCTGGTGGAAACCCTGTCCGGGCGTCTCGGACCAGGGTTCCTGATGAATGGTGGTGACTTGGGCGGCGGGCGGTCCCTGGCGGCACAGCTCGACCAGGGCGTCGACCTGGAAGGCAGGGCCGGAGACCACTGCCTCGACGCGTCCGTCGGACAGGTTGCGCACCCACCCGTCCAGCCCGCGCGCCCTCGCCGCGTCCACCGTCCAGCCGCGATACCACACGCCTTGCACGCGGCCTTCGATCAGCAGGCGAATGGTCTTATGGGTTTCCATGGGCACCTCCTTCGATGGGCACAAATAAGTGCAAACGGACTCACCACCAAGGCCGCCAAGACGGCTTCTGGAGCCTCTCCATGCTCGTGGGGTAATTAATCGACTGGGTCGATATCAACTCGCGTGACTTCCAATTGGCCCGGTGACCCCGCCGGCGGTTACTAAGGATGCGAACCGACAGCCAGGGAGGCAGGCCATGATCATCGCAGCCAAGACGACGTCGACCGTGGTGGTCCACCTGCTGGTGGCGGTTACCGTCGGCTACGTGTTGACCGGCAGTCTGGCGGTGGCGGGCATGGTGGCCCTGGTCGAGCCCATCTGCAACGTGGTGGCGCTGCACTTCCACGAAAAGGCGTGGAAGCGGATCACGGGGCGCATCGGCCGCGCCAAGGGCGGGTGCCTGGCGCATTGTTGATCCCTGGGTCGTCACCCCGGCCTTGAGCCGGGGGCCATCGGAATGGGATGCGCGAAGGGGCGAGCCCCTTCGTCTTCGTCCTCAAAGAAAAAGCCCCCGGGCCGCATGGGCACGGGGGCTTCGAGTTTGGGTGCCTGGATCCGGCTTACGCGAATTCCAGGATCTTCTGATCCACGGCCAGCGACTCGCCCGGCTTGGCGTGCAGCTTGCCGATGGTGCCGTCGCGCTCGGCCTTGAGGATGTTCTCCATCTTCATGGCTTCGACCACGGCCAACGGCTCGCCGGCCTTCACTTCCTGGCCTTCCTTGACCTCAAGGGCACGGAGCAGGCCGGGCATGGGCGACAGCAGATACTTGGACATGTCCGGCGGCGCCTTGAACGGCATCAGCTTGTTCAAGTGGGCGGCCTGGCGGGTCAGCACCAGCGCTTTGACGCGCGAGCCGGCATGGGCCAGGACATAGGCGACGCCGTCACGGTCCACCTGGACGCAGACGACCTTGCCGTCGACGGTGGCGCGGAACAGCGGCTGGCCGATGTGCCAGTCGGTCTTGACGCTGACCGCCTCGTTGCCGATGACGACGGCGAAGCCGCCGGCCTGCGGACGCACTTCGACGTCATGGTACTGGCCGTTCAGCACGACGGTCCATTCCACCGGCACCTTCATCTCGTGGCCGGGGAACTGGCCCGAAATCTTCAGGTTGCGGGTGGTCACCGCGCACTTGACCGAGGCGGCGACGGCGATCAGCACGGTCGGGTCGTCGGTCGGCAGGTCGTCGGCGCGGAAGCCGTCCTTGTACTCTTCGGCGATGAAATTGGTGGTCAGGTCGCCCTTGACGAACCGCTCCTTGCTCATCAGCGAGGCGAGGAACGGAATGTTGTGCGACAGGCCGCGGATGTAATAGGCGTCCAGCGCCTCGCGCATGTGGGCGATGGCGGCGTCGCGGGTCGGGCCGTAGGAGCTCAGCTTGGCGATCATCGGATCGTAGAACATGCTGATCTCGCCGCCCTCGTACACGCCGGTGTCGACGCGCACGTGCGGGCCTTCCTCGGGCGGGGAGTAGCGGGTCAGGCGGCCGGTGGACGGCAGGAAGTTGCGGTACGGATCCTCAGCGTACACGCGGGCTTCCATGGCCCAGCCGTTCAGCTTGATATCGTCCTGGGTAAAGGCCAGCTTCTCGCCGTTGGCGACGCGGATCATCTGCTCGACCAGGTCGATGCCGGTGATCAGCTCGGTGACCGGATGCTCCACCTGCAGGCGGGTGTTCATCTCCAGGAAGTAAAACTCGCCGGTGGCGCCGCCGACGATGAACTCGACGGTGCCGGCCGACTTGTAGTTCACCGTGCGGGCCAGGGCGCAGGCCTGCTCACCCATGGCCTTGCGGGTCTCGGGGGTGAGGAAGGGCGACGGCGCCTCTTCGATGACCTTCTGGTGACGGCGCTGGATCGAGCACTCGCGCTCGCCCAGGTACAGCACGTTGCCGTGGCCGTCGGCCAGCACCTGGATCTCGATATGGCGCGGCTGCTCAATGAACTTCTCGACGAACACGCGGTCGTCGGCGAACGACGCCTTGGCCTCGTTGGTGGCCGAGGTGAAGCCCTCATGGGCCTCCTGGTCGTTCCACGCCAGACGCATGCCCTTGCCGCCGCCGCCGGCCGAGGCCTTGATCATCACCGGATAGCCGATCTCGCGGGCGATCTTGACCGGCTCGTCGGCATCCTTGATGACGCCCAGATAGCCCGGGACGGTGTTGACGCCGGCTTCGCGGGCCAGCTTCTTGGACTCGATCTTGTCGCCCATGGCGAAGATGGCGTGGGCGTCGGGGCCGATGAAGGTGATGCCGGCCTTGGCCAGCGCCTCCTGGAACTCGCGCTTCTCGGACAGGAAGCCGTAGCCGGGGTGAACGGCCTGGGCGCCGGTCTGCTTGCAGGCGTCGACGATCTTGTCGATCAGCAGGTAGGACTGGGCCGAGGGCGGCGGGCCGATATGGACGGCCTCGTCGGCCATCTGCACGTGCAGGGCGTCCTTGTCGGCGTCGGAATACACCGCCCCCGTCTTGATGCCCATCTTCTTGGCGGTCTTGATGACGCGGCAAGCAATTTCGCCGCGGTTGGCGATCAGAATCTTGGTGAACATGCTCGCAGCCCCCATCAAAGCGGAATGTTGCCGTGCTTCTTCCACGGGTTCTTGAGGTCCTTGTCCTTCAGCATGGCCAGCGAGCGGCAGATGCGCTTGCGGGTCGAGTGCGGCATGATCACATCGTCGATGAAGCCGCGATGGCCGGCGACGAAGGGATTGGCGAACTTCTGGCGGTATTCCTCGGTACGGGCGGCGATCTTGTCGGCGTCACCGATATCCTGACGGAAGATGATCTCCACCGCGCCCTTGGGACCCATCACCGCAATTTCGGCGGTCGGCCAGGCGAAGTTGACGTCGCCGCGCAGGTGCTTGGAGCTCATCACGTCATAGGCGCCGCCATAGGCTTTGCGGGTGATGACGGTGATCTTCGGCACGGTGGCCTCGGCATAGGCGTACAGCAGCTTGGCGCCGTGCTTGATGATGCCGCCGTATTCCTGGGCGGTGCCGGGCAGGAAGCCGGGCACGTCGACGAAGGTCACGATCGGAATATTGAAGCTGTCGCAGAAGCGCACGAAGCGGGCGGCCTTGATCGAGGACGCGATGTCCAGGCAACCGGCCAGCACCATGGGCTGGTTGGCGACGATGCCGACGGTCGAGCCTTCCATGCGGGCGAAGCCGACGATGATGTTGCCGGCATAGCCCGGCTGCACCTCGAAGAAGTCGCCTTCATCCACGACCTTGAGGATCAGCTCCTTCATGTCGTAGGGCTTGTTGGCGTTGTCGGGGATCAGCGTGTCGAGGCTGAGCTCCTTGCGCTCGGGCACGTCGTTGGTCGGACGCACCGGCGGCTTCTCGCGGTTGGACGAGGGCAGGAAGTCCATGAAGCGGCGCAACTGCAGCAGCGCTTCCACGTCGTTCTCGAACGCCAGGTCCGCCACGCCCGACTTGGTCGAGTGGGTGACGGCGCCGCCCAGTTCCTCGGCGGTGACGGTCTCGTGGGTGACGGTCTTGACCACGTCCGGACCGGTCACGAACATGTACGAGCTGTCCTTGACCATGAAGATGTAGTCGGTCATGGCCGGGCTGTACACGGCGCCACCGGCGCACGGGCCCATGATCATCGAGATCTGCGGCACCACGCCCGAGGCGAGCACGTTGCGCTGGAACACCTCGGCATAGCCGGCCAGCGAATCAACGCCTTCCTGGATGCGGGCGCCGCCCGAATCGTTGAGGCCGATGACCGGGGCGCCGACCTGCACCGCCTTGTCCATGATCTTGCAGATCTTCTCGGCGTGGGCGCCCGACAGCGAGCCGCCGAACACGGTGAAGTCCTGGCTGAACACGAAAACCAGACGGCCGTTGATGGTGCCGTAGCCGGTCACCACGCCGTCACCCGGCGTGGACTGCTGGTCCATGCCGAAATCGGTGCAGCGATGCTCCTTGAACATATCCCACTCTTCGAACGAGTCGGGATCGAGAAGCAGTTCGATGCGCTCACGCGCGGTCAGCTTGCCCTTGGCATGCTGCGCAGCGATGCGCTTCTCACCGCCGCCCAGACGGGCACGGTTCCGTTTCTCTTCAAGTTGGCGAATGATTTCCTGCATCCGATTTCCCCTAGTGAAGGTCAGGGCACGCGCCGGAATGTGGGCACGCACGGCGCCTTCGGGTGGTAACCCCACCCTTATGGTCAGGGCTGTGCAGATAGCATTACTTCCGGCTGGCTTCCACCTAAAAAGGGCGCATAACCCCTCACGTTGTGTTGCAATTTGTGACTAACGGAAAGGCTTGCGTCCCTTGGCTTTAACAGGGTTGCGCTCAATGCATGACTTGGGTAATAAAATTGCGGCCAAGTGGTAGGACCACTGACGGTTTAAAAACCTCCAGATAGCACAAAACCGCCGAAAACCGGCGGTTGTGCGGGTAGGGTAGCCCGTGCATACACGGGTGACCGGTGAAATTTTGTTCTAAGGGCGCATGGCTGGGTATGAAAGCGCCCCATGGGGGCGCCCCATCCAGCCGGGTTTGACCCGGCCATCCGGTGAATAGCAGAGTCGCGGCCTAGATCAGGCGCAGCAGCCGTTCGGCGGCCAGGATGTCGCGCTTCAGCACCTCGCGGCGGTCGGCGGCCTCGGCATCCTCGCCCCATTGCTCGACCTGGAAGGTTTCGTCCAGTTGCGAGGCTTCGTAGGTCTCCAGCCCGCCCAGGCGGCCTTCGACCAGCGCCAGCGCCAGCACCAGCGAGCCTGCGGCGGCGCACGCCGATTGGGCGGCGGTCAGGCGCCACACGTCATAGCTTTCCAGCCGCGCCATCAAGGCGGCCAGCGCCCCGGCGGGCTGCTCGACGGCCAGGATGCCGCCGGTGGTGACCATCCCGGCTCCCAGTTCCTCGGCGGCCCAATCCAGCAGCGGCTGCCAGGTCTCGGTCTGGCGCTTGACCAGATCCGGCGGAAAGTCGGCGCGGTAGCACAGCAGGTCGGTCTCGGCGAACTTGGACAGCTGATCCAGGATGGCCGGGCGCTCCGGGCCGATGCGGTCCAGCGCGGTGGATGCCAACTGCGTCATCGGCATGCCGGCGGGCTTGACCTCTTCGCCCTGGGCATCCCACTCGGCGGCGACGGCTTCGGCCAGACGCTTGGACGGCATGCTCAGTTTGTTGCCGGCGGGGGTCTTGACCGTGCGGCCGTCCAGCTGAATGGCAAAGCCGTTCTCGGTCTCGGCGATGCCGGCCTGCTTGTAAAAGCGCTTCAGGGTCTTGTTCAGCATGTCCGGGTCCCTCCATGGCGTTGGGGGGAGATAGGGGAAAACGCCCAAGGGAACAAGCTGTTACTTGGCCGGCAGCACGATGGGACGGCGCTCGGCATCGGCCAGCCCGGTCAGCAGCAGGTCGGCCCCGTCCACCCGGACGATGGCGAAACGGGCGCGGCTCCATTCCGTGGCGGTGCCCTCCGGGAACAGGAAGGACTCCGGCGCCAGCCGTGGCTCGACACGGCCTGGGCGGGTGCGGAGCATCACCTCGTCGGGCAAGGGAGCGCCCTGTGCCGGGCGGGCAGTGCGGGCAACATTATCGCCGTCGATGCGCAGATAGGCGATGCCGCCCGCCTTGGGCAGCGCCCCCGTCAAGTCGCGGTGGTAGCGCAGGGCCATGAAGTCGCCCTGGATCAGCGACCGCGGGTCGGCGGGGCGCAGCGGCAGCAGGATTTCGCGGCCCTGGGTAGCCAGTGCGGCCTTGGTGCGGGCGTCCCATGCCTCCAGGGCCATGGGCGCCAATGCGCAGGCCAGGATGACGGCGGAGGTGGGACGCGGTGACGGTGTGGAACGCGGCATGCCTGCCACCAGGGCCCACGCCACGCCTGTCGCCGCCGCGCCCACGGCCAGCCAGGCGGCTTTCTCGTCGAGCGGGATGGCGAGCAGGTAATAGAAGCGCGACAGCGACCATGCCGCCGAGGCGAAGCCCAGCGTGACCATGATGCGCGGCAGCGTCCGCGACCCGGCAGCAGTGAGTCCGACCAGTCCGGCGCCGCCAGCCGGCACCGCCAGCGAGCTCGCCAGCACCAGGGCGCCGGCGCCCATCAGGCGAGGCGCGCGCAATTCGGGGCGGCGCCATAGGGCGGTCGCCATCAAACCGGAGGCGGCCACAGCGGCGGCCAGGCGGGGGGCCCACACCCGCTCGTCCTCGATGAATTCCAGCGTCCCGGCCAGCACGAAGGCGCCGGCCAGCAGGCTGACGGCGACCGCCCGGAACTGGGGGCGTTCGAGGCCGAGCCAGCCGGGCACGGCCATGAGTGGCACCAGCAGGGCGGCGGCGCGTGGGTCGATCTGGTGCAGGCGGGCGGCCACCAGGCCCGCCGCAACCACCACCGCCAGCGCTGCCGCGAATCCCTCCCGGGTGGTCACCGCCACGATGGGCAGCAATGACACGGCGGTGGCGGCGGTCCAGCCGAGCGAATCCGTGCCAGTCGCGGTCTCGCCCAGCAATCCGCCGTAAGCGGCGATGATGAAAGCGGCCTGGACATGGCGGCCGAACGGCCCTGGGCTGCGCCGCAGCCGGATGGCGGCGGCGATGGCTCCGGCGGGGACGGCGACGGCAAGTCCCATATGCTCGAAACGGGTGATGGTGGACAGCACCAAAACCCACCCCAGCACGGCAGCGCCTGCCGCGATCCACGCACCCACGGCGGTGGCGGCGGACAGGGCGCTTTCCAGGGGCAGGGCCGACAGGCTGTCGGGAAACAGCCGCCGCAGGGCCCATCCGGTCCCCGCCACGCCGGCCAGCATCAGGGCGGCAGCCAGCATCAGCTTCACGCCGGCTTCACTGCCGCGCCAGGCGCCGTCGGCCAATTCGTGCAACACGATGGCCTCCGCCAACACCACAGCCAGGATCAGGCCGACGGCGAAGGGCCACGGGCCGAAGCGGGATGGGCGCGACAGGCCCATGATCATGCCGGCTGCCACCAAGCCGAGGAGGGCGGGCCGTAAGGTGTCGCCCAGTGCGGCGATGCCGCCGGTCCCCAATGCCGCTGCTGCCAGGGCCAGCAGTGCCGGCATCAGCCAAGTGCCGTGGGGGCCGCCGGGCAGGCGGGCCAACGCTTGGCGCAACGAAGCCACCGCCAGCGGCGCCGCCGCCAGGGCCGAGGGCAGCCAGCCCTCGCTCAAGCCAAAGGGCAGGCCGGTGCGGTCCAGCCACAGGCCCAGGGCAATGGAGGCCAGACATGCGGTGACCAGCCACACGGGGTCGGCGCGGGCGGCATTGGCCCACAGGGCGGCGAACAGCGCCCACGGGGCGAACAATTCCCACGAATCGGCGCCGGTCTGCCAAATCTGGCCGTGCACGCCAAACAGCACGCCGGTCAACACGGCGCCGGCCACCGCCAGGGCGGTGCGCGCGAATGAAGCGGGTTGGCTGAGCGCGGCGGCGGTGGCGAGACCCAGCAGCAGGGCATCGAGGGTGCCGATCTTGGCTGCCGGGCTCATGCTCCACCAATTGGCGGCAAAGAAGAACCCGATGGCGGCGACGCCCAGGGCGACGGTGCTGCCGCCCAGACCGAAGCCAAGCAGGCGGCGGGCCGGAACCATGTCTGCGCGCAATCGGGCCTCCACCTATTGGTTGAGCGGAAGCCTAGCGCCGGCCTACCGCCCGAACAAGCCCTCGAACGCGCCGATGCCCTTCTTGGGCGCCTTCTTGGCTGGCGGCCGGCCCAGGGCAGTCTGGCACGGTGCCGAATCGGCGGTGAACTTGTCGATCACCAACTCGCCCAACAGCGACAGGCCGCCGGTGGCCATGGCGGCGCCCACCGAGGCCGCCGTGCGCACCGTGCCCATTTCGTCGATGCCGATGGTGGGGTGGGCCAGGGTGCCGCGAAGGCGGGTCATGCCGGCCACCGGGGTTGACAGCGACACGCCGATGCCGTCGCGGGCACGCGGGCTGATGCCCAGATCCAGTGCTTCGCTGCGCAGGTCCACGGTGCCGGCGCCGACCACCTGCACCTTGGCGGTTTCCACCGCGATGCCGCGCGCTGCCGTGGCGATGCCGTCCTTCACGGTGAAGCGGGCGACCGCGCATTGAAGCTGCGTTGTGTCTTCCTGCTTGGCTAGCGGGTTCAGGGCGCCCAGGACCTGGAACAGGGCGTCGCCGCCGGCCCAGTCCATAGCATTATTCTGCAGCCGTCCCTCATCGACGCTGACCACTGCCTCGCCCGAGGCCGAGGCCGCGAGCGCGCGGACGGACTGGCCGGTGCCGCGCAGATCGATGCGCAGATCGGTGCGGCCGCCGGTAATGAAGCTGCTTCCCGCTTCCCTGGCGATGCGGCCCAGGTCCACCTGGCGCGCCGTGAGGCGCAGCGCCAGACTGGCGGGCTTGGCGGTGGCGTCGAGCACGCCGTCGCCCTCGACCACGCCGCCTGCCAACACGGCCTGGACCGGCTTTAACGTCAGCCGTCCCTTGGACAAGGCGATGCCGGCGCGGGCGTCGGTGAAGGTCAGTCCGCCCGCCAGCAGCTTGCCGGCGTGAATGTTCAAATCGGCATCGGCGATTTGCAATCCGTCCAGCGGCAGGGCGGCGCCCGACAGAACGCGGCCGTCGCTGTCGACCTTGATGTGTTTGGGCTCCAGCTTTTCGCCCGGCTTGGTGGCGGGCGTGGCGAAATCGACCAGTGACAGCGTGTTGGCCGCCAGCTTGCCGGTCAGCCGCGGCCGGCCCGATACGTCCAGTGCCAGTTCGCCGGCGGCGTCGCTGCCCGCCAGGCTGGCCTTGAGCTCTGCCAGCTTCCAATGGGTCCCGCCGCCGGTCAGCAAGCCGGCAACCCGCATGGGACCCATGGAGGGCATGTCGGTGGCGGTCAGGCGGCTGAGGCCGGCCAAATTGTCGCTCTCGATCAGTACCGCCAGCTCGGCGCCCGCGAGTGCAGCCACGTCCTTTATGGTGCCGCGCGCGCTGATCACCAGGGCATCGCGCTTGCCCAACGCCATGTCGAGGTCGTTCAGCGCGAGCTTGCCGGAGG
>JAEZFE010000353.1 GCA_023437865.1 Pseudomonadota bacterium
CTTTACGAGTGCATCCTGTGCGCCTGCTGCTCGACCTCCTGCCCCAGCTACTGGTGGAATTCCGAACGCTATTTGGGGCCGGCGGCGCTGCTGCAATCCTATCGCTGGCTGGCGGACAGCCGCGACGAGGCGACGGGCGAACGGCTCGCCGACCTGGAAGACCCGTTCCGTCTGTATCGCTGCCACACCATTATGAACTGCGCCAACACCTGTCCCAAGGGCCTCAACCCGGCCGAGGCGATCGGCGAGATCAAGCAGATGATGGTCAAGCGGAAGGCGTAAGGCATGTTCCCGGAAAGACTGAGCAATGGCTACCGCGCCTTCCTGGGCGGGCGCTTCCAGGAAGAACGCGACCGCTACGCCAAGCTGGCCGACAGCGGCCAGTCCCCCACCATCATGGTGTTCGGCTGTGTGGACAGCCGTGTCTCGCCCGAAGTGATCTTCGATGCCGCGCCGGGCGAGATCCTGGTGGCGCGCAATGTCGCCAACCTGGTGCCGCGCTATGACCCCACGGGCGGCCAGCATGGCGCCAGCGCGGCGCTGGAATTTGCCGTCCGGGCCTTGCGGGTGAAGCATATCGTGGTGCTGGGCCATGCCTTCTGCGGCGGCATCAAGGCCTTCGCGTCCGAGGCCGCGCCCCTGACCGAGAGCGATTTCATCGGCAAGTGGATGAGCCAGATCGCCCCCGCCGCCGACGCCATCACCACGCCCAAGGCCGACTGGGATGCCTATCTGCACCAGCTTGAGTTCGCCTCGGTGGAACTTTCGCTCCAGAACCTGATGACCTTCCCCTTTGTCCAGGCAGCGGTGGAGAAGGGCGAACTGGCCCTGCATGGCGCCTATTTCGGCGTCGCTTCGGGCAGGCTGCTGGTGCGGGATGGGCAGACCGGGAAGTTCGAACCGGTGGGCTAGCCGACGGCTTCAGCCGCTTCGGCGCTCTTGCGCAGGCGGCGCCAGACCAGCGAACCGGCAACCCCGGCCAGCCAGCCATGGGGATTGGCGCCCACGGCCTTCAGTACCATCTGCACCAGCTTCTGGATATGTTTACGGTTGTAGATGGCAGTACCATTTGCCGACGAAAGTCGGGAATATGTCTTGCGATCATAAGGCCTTGCGGCCTCTTCCTCAGGTTTCACATTCGCGCAGTAATAGGCGTAGGCCAGCTCGTCATCGTCGCTTTCGCGCACCCGGCCGACCGCGATCCAAAGCCGCTTGAGGAAGCCGAGTTCCGGCTCGGGCTGCGCCTTCTGTATGTCGTAGAACAGCTTGTAGTGGCGGTACTCGTCGGCGGCGATGCGTCCGGCAATCTCCCGCAACAGGGGTTCCTCGCAGGCGTCGCGCATGGCCGAGTAATAGGAACTGGTGCCGCTCTCCACCACGCAGCGGGCGATCATCTCGCCGCGGCGTGAACCGCGCACCGAGACATTGTCATTGCCGTCGAAATGCTCCGGCTTGTAGCCCTTGCGAAAGCGGGCAAAGGCTTCTTCCAGGCTGAAGCCGGGGTCGGCCATCTCGGCATAGCGGCCCAGGGCCAGGCCATGCTGGCTTTCCTCGACGCCCCATTGCTCGATGGCGGCAATGGTTTCGGGGGAGGCGCCCTGGAAGACCCGCTTCAGGTAAACGACGTAATCGGGGGCGTTGTATTCGACCAGGGCGGCGGCCTTCACCGCGGCCAGCAGGCGCGGGTCCACATGGGCGGGCTGGAACCAGTCCCAGCGCACATCCTCCAGCGTCCAGCCCTGTTTATAGACGGTAGCAACCGTCATCGAAGCGGCTCCAGCAAAGCGGCGGGTTTATACCCCAGAACGGCCGGACCCGCCAAAACCGCCCAGATGGCTATCAGAATGCGGCCCGGACGAGCTTGAGATCATCCACGAGCTGGGCGGCGCGCTGGCGCGCAACGTCGGTTTCCGCCGCCAGTTCGTCTTCCTGGGCGTCGCTGATGCGCTGGTCCAGGATGGCCAGGTCCAGCTCGCTCATCGGGATGGCCTCGTCGGCCAGCACGGTGATCTTGCCGGGATTGATCTCGGCAAAGCCGCCGCGGATGAAATAGCGCTTCTCCGCGCCATCGAAATCCACGTCGATCATGCCGACGCGCAGCGTGGTGACGGTCGCGGCATGGCCGGCCATCACGCCCATATACCCCTCGGTGCCGGGGATGGTGACCATGTCGGCCTGGCAGGAGAGCAGCAGCTTCTCCGGCGAAACCAGGTCGAAGGCGATCTTCTGCGCGGCCATCAGGCAGCCTTCGCGGTCTCGGCGGCCATCTTCTGGGCCTTGGCGACGGCTTCCTCGATGGCGCCGACCATGTAGAAGGCCTGCTCGGGCAGGTGGTCATATTCGCCGTCCACGATCGCCTTGAACGAGCGGATCGTGTCGGGCAGCTCGACGAACTTGCCGGGCGAATTGGTGAACTGCTCGGCCACGAAGAAGGGCTGCGACAGGAAGCGCTGGATCTTGCGGGCGCGCGCCACGGTCAGCTTGTCGTCTTCCGACAGTTCGTCCATGCCCAGGATGGCGATGATGTCCTTCAGCGCCTTGTACTGCTGCAGCACTTCCTGCACCCGGCGGGCCACGGTGTAGTGCTCTTCGCCGATCACCTGGGGGTCCAGGATACGCGAAGTGGAGTCCAGCGGGTCCACCGCCGGGAAGATGCCCAGCGAGGCGATGTCGCGCGACAGCACGGTGGTGG
>JAEZFE010000259.1 GCA_023437865.1 Pseudomonadota bacterium
ACGACAGCCCGGTGCGCGGGCTGGAAGGCCTGGCGATCGAGCATAAGGTGGCGGTCGGCGAAATCGACGGTCCGGTGGAATTGGTGGAGAACGGCGTGCGCTTCCTCGCCGATCTCGCCGGCGGCCAGAAGACCGGCTGGTTCTACGACCAGCGTGACAACCGCGCCTTCATGGCCAAGCTCGCCAAGGGCCGCCGCGTGCTCGACGTCTACACCTATGCCGGCGGCTTCGCGGTGACCGCGGCGATGGGCGGGGCTGCTTCGGTGACCGCGGTGGACCGCTCCGAACATTCGCTGGCCCTGGCCGAAGGCGCGGTCACGCTCAACGGCGCCAATGTCCAGACCGTGCGCGCCGAAGCCTATGCCGAAATGGCTCGGCTGGACGCGGCGGGCGAGCGCTTCGGCGTGGTGATCGTCGATCCGCCGGCCTTCGTAAAGGCCAAGAAGGATTTGCATGCCGGCGCCAAGGGCTACCGCAAGATGGCCAAGCTGGCGGCGCCGCTGGTCGAGCCCGGCGGCTTCCTGTTCTGCGCGTCGTGCTCGCATCATATGCCGGTGGAGATGTTCGCCGAGGAGATCGCTCACGGCATCCACCTCGGTGGCCGCTCCGGCCGCATCATTCGCTCGGCCGGCGCCGCGCCGGATCATCCGGTGCATCCGATGCTGCCGGAAAGCGCCTATCTGAAGGCGCTGGTGCTGCAACTGGATTGACCGGGCGGGCTTTGCCTTAGCGCGAGCGTTTTGTGCCTGGCCTGTGGTGCTAATCTCCCGGGGTTGAATTGGAGGTGCGTGTGGTTGCGTCCATCCCGCCCCGGGCCGAAGCGGAATTGCTGGCCCAATTGTCCGCCGCCCGCCGCGAGGTGGGGCGGATGTCCGCCGTCTCTCAGGTGGCGCGCGCGCAATCCCAGTTGGAAGCCCTGGCGCAGGCGATCCGCCAAGCCCATGCCTCGGGCGATATGGCCCGAGCCCGGGCGCTGGCGGGTGAGGCGGGCCGCCTCGGCAGCGACCTCGGCAAGCTGGGCGGCGAGGCCGATGTGGCCGAGGCACAACGCGTGGCCCGCGACCTCGAGCTGCTGGGCGCCGAAGGCCGAACGGATGTGAGCGTCTAGGCCTTCGCCTTCGCCACCATGAACAGGCGGCGGAACGGGAACAGGGTCTTGCCGTCGGGGCGCTTGGGATAGGCCTCGGTGATGCGCCGGGTGTATTCGGCCAGGAATTCCGAACGCTCGGGCTCCTCCAAGGCGTCCACCAGCGGGCGCAGTGCGGTGCCCATGGTCCATTTGACCACCGGGTCGTCGCCGTCCAGCACATGCAGGTACTCGGTCTCCCACAGGTCCAGGCTGGCGGTCAGCGGCGACAGCACATCATAATAATAGTCGGGATCCTCGACCGGAAAGCGGCGGGCCAGCGGGCGCAGGCGCGCCGCCCACGGGCCGGCCTCGACCGTTTCGGCCATCACCGCATGGCTGGCGGCGTAGTGGTTGTGCGGCATCTGCACGGCTAGCGTCCCGCCCGGCGCCAATTGGGCCAGCAGGTAGGGGAACAGGGTGGCGTGGCCGTCCAGCCAGTGCAGGGCGGCGTTGGAGAACAGCACGTCCACTGGCCGCTCGGGCTTCCACACCGCCACGTCCGACTGGAGCCAGCGGATACGGCTGGGGCTGGCAGAGGCGGCAGCCAGCATCTCGGGTGAGGAATCGACGCCGGCCACAGTGGAATCATGCCAGCGCTCGGCCAGGATGCGGGTGACATTGCCGGTGCCGCAGCCGAGATCCACCACCTGATGCGGATGGTCGGCGTCGATGCGGGCCATCAGATCCAGGGCCGGACGCAGACGCGGCTGGGCGAAGGCGGAGTAGAGCGTGGGGTCCCAGGGCATGAAGATCTCCGTCAGTCCTGGGGCAGGATAGCGCAAAGGCGGGGCCAAGGCACCCAGGGGTGTTCCCAGGCTCGGCCGCCGTCGCGAGGCGCAGGTGCGGTCCCGTTCAGGCTGTCGAATCGGAGGTATCCGACCGGCGGTTGACTCCCGGTTCCGACTCGGCTTATAAGCACCGCTTCCGTTTTGGACCTTCGTGTCCTCGAGTCGATTTATCCGGAGTACCCGCCGTGAAGCGTACCTACCAGCCCTCCAAGCTCGTCCGCGCCCGCCGTCATGGCTTCCGCGCGCGCATGGCCACCGTCGGCGGCCGCAAGGTCATCGCCGCCCGCCGGTCCAAGGGCCGCAAGCGCCTCTCGGCCTAAAGTTCCGTCCGGGTATGCCCTCTTCGCTGGTGCGGCTGAAAAAGCGCGTGGATTTTCTGCGCGTCGCCGGCCAGCGGAAGAAATGGGCGACCCCGGGACTGATCCTGCAGGCCGCGCCGGTTCCCGCAACGGAGCCTGGTGACGCCCCGACGACAGCCGATGCTTCCAGCATCGGCTTTCAGCGTTTGGACCAGGGCGATGCTTCCAGCATCGGCTTTCAGCGTTTGGGGGATCAGGCAATTCGGGTGGGGTTCACCTGCTCGAAGAAGGTCGGCAACGCGGTGGCGCGCAATCGGGCCAAGCGTCGCCTGCGCGCCGCGGTGGACGAGATTTTTCCCGCTTCCGCCCGCCCCGGTCTCGATTACGTGGTCATCGGCCGGCAGGAAACCGTGGCGCGGCCTTATTCTCTTCTCTTGCAGGATTTGCGAACCGCGCTAAAACGTGTCGGCGGCTTGAAGCCCGCCAGCGAACCGGGCCCGGTGCCCGACGGCGAAGCGGCGGCCGCGAAGGACTAGGTTTCCAGGGCCTGCAAGGGTCCGCCAGGGAGAGGGCAAGCCCATGAGCCCGGCCGGCATGGCGCTGCGCGCGCTGATTCGCGGCTACCAGCTGCTGATCTCGCCCCTTCTGCCGCCAAGCTGCCGGTTCTCACCGTCGTGCTCGGCCTATGCCATGGAGGCGGTGGCGCGTCACGGCGCGCTCTCGGGCGCGTGGCTGGCGGCGAAAAGGGTATGCCGCTGCCATCCCTGGAACGAAGGGGGCTATGACCCGGTTCCCGAACTGAAAAGCAAGGCCGTATGCGGCGACGCGCCGTCCCGGCACCCGGATTAGGATGTCATGAACGAACAGCGCAACCTTATCATCGCCATCGCCCTCTCGGTCCTGATCCTGTTCGGGTTCCAGTGGCTGTTCCCCAGCAAGCCGACGGTGCCCGCGCCCGAGCAGCAGCAGGCCGCCAACGGCGTGCCGCCGGTGCCGCAGCCGGGCGGCGAGGCCGCTGCGCCCGCCGCCAAGGCCCAGCCGACGCC
>JAEZFE010000450.1 GCA_023437865.1 Pseudomonadota bacterium
CATCCGCACTGCGCGGTTGTTCGTGGAAGAGGCCTGACAACTTGTGGGGTCTTGCGGAGCGGGTGGGAAAAAGGCAGACTTAAGGCGTAATACTAACGGATAGTGGCGCGCCTTCCATGCCACGGAATGATGACCCCCAGGGCTCCGGCCTCGCCTCCGCCCGCGCCACCATCGAATCGATGCCTTTCCCGGTCTTCATCAAGAGCCGGGACGGGCATTACCTTGCCTGCAACCAGATGTGCCTCGACTTCCTCGGGTCCGCCGCCGCCGGCATGGTGGGCAAGCGAGCCGCCGATTTCTGCGCGCCCGAGCTGGCGGCGCTGTACGAATATCATGACGCCCGTTTGTGGGAGACGGGCGAAGCCCAGATCTACGATACCGAGGCCCGGCACGCCGATGGTTCGCTGCGCCAGGTTCGCTTCCACAAATCACTCTACCGCGCCGAGGACGGTACGGTCCTGGGCATCATCGGCGTCCTGCTGGACGTGACCTTGGAAAAGCGGGCGCAGGCCGAGCGCGAGCTCATGTACCGCCAGATGTTCGAGACTAACGTGGCGGTCAAGCTGCTGATCGATCCCGACAGCGGCCAGATCGTGGATGCCAACGACGCGGCGGCGCGCTTCTACGGCTGGTCCCATGACCAGCTCTGCCGCATGAACATCACCGAAATCAACGCTCTGCCGCCTGCCGAAGTGCATGAGGAGATGCGCCTCGCCCAGAGCGAGAACCGGCTGTTCTTCCGCTTTCCCCATCGCACCGCCTCGGGCGAGCTGCGCCGGGTCGAGGTCTATTCCGGCCCGATCACCTATCGCGGCCGGCAGATGCTGCATTCCATCATCTTTGACGTCACCGACCGCGAGCGCGCGCTGACCGAGTTGCGCGGCAAGACCGAGGCGTTGGAGGTGTCCAATGCCGATCTTCAGCAATTCGCCTATGTGGCGTCGCACGACCTTCAGGAGCCGCTGCGGACGGTGGTCAGCTATCTGCAATTGCTGTCGCGGCGCTACCACGACAAGCTGGATGCCGAGGCGCAGGAATTCATGAATTTCGCCGTCGATGGCGCCAAGCGCATGGGCCAGCTGATCCAGGATCTGCTGACGTACTCGCGGGTCGATAGCCAGGGCGGCGAGTTTGAGCGCTTGGAGAGCGCCAAGGTGCTTGACGCCACACTGGCGAATTTGCGCTACCTGCTCAGCTCCACCGGCGCCGAGGTGGTGGTGGCGGGCCCGCTGCCCACCGTCGTCGGTGATGCGCCGCAGATCGCCAGCGTCTTTCAGAACCTGATCGGCAATGCGGTGAAATACCGCCACCCCGACCGGGCTCCGGTGATCCGTATCAGTGCGGCCCCCGCCGAGGATGGGCAGTGGCTGTTCACCGTGGCTGATAACGGCATCGGCATCGCGCCGGAATACCATGAGCGCATCTTCAAGATCTTCCAGCGCCTGCACAGTCAGGGCTGCTACCCCGGCACCGGGATCGGCCTGGCCCTCATCCGCCGTATCATCACCCGGCATGGCGGCAAGGTGTGGGTGAAGTCTCAGGAGGGCGCCGGGGCAGCGTTCAAGTTCACCCTGCCGGGGGCCTGAGGCAAATCACCGGGGCAGACGTTATCCCCCCGGCAGGCTCATCCGAAACACCGCGCCCCCGTCTTTTCCATTGCCGGCGTCCAGCGTGCCGCCGTGGTCGCGGACGATGCCGTAGCTGATCCACAGTCCCAGGCCGGTGCCCTGGCCCACCGGTTTGGTGGTGAAGAAGGGGTCGAACACCTTCAGCATGTCGGAGTCCTGGATACCGGCGCCGTTATCGGCCACTTCGACCACCACCTGCGTGCCGGTGGCCCGCCCGGTGACGGTGACCGTGGGGGCGGGGCGGCCGGCCACCGCGTCGAGCGCGTTCTCCACCAGATTGACCAGCACCTGATGCAATTGGCCGACATGGCCCTTGGCGGTAAGGCGGGGGGGGAAGCTGACGGTTACGGCGGCGGGGCTGTTGCGGCCCTTGGCGGCCCACTGCACAGCCTTGTCCGCCAGTTCGCCGAGGTCCACCGGTTCGGGCTCGCCGCCGGCCGAGAACGACAACCGCTTGAGCGATTTGACGATGTCGGCGACGCGCTGGGCGCCCTCGCGGGTGCCGTCGATCAGGCCGGGCAGATCGGCCATCAGCGCGTCGATCCGCAGCGACCGCCGCGCCGCCGCGCGCTCGGCCTCGGGCGCGCCGTCGTGGATGGCGGCCAGATAGGCCTCCAGCCGCTCGCGGTACTTGGTCAGCACATGGACGTTGCCGACGATGAAGCTGATGGGGTTGTTGAGCTCGTGGGCGACGCCGGCGATCAGGCGGCCTAATGAAGCCATCTTCTCCTGCTGCACCAATTGCGCCTGGGCGCGCTTCAGCGCCTCGTAGGCGCGGCGCAGTTCGCCCACCGGGCGCCCGGTCAGCACCATGCCGGCGGGCAGGCCGCGATGGTCCAGCAGTGTTGAACAGGTCAGCGCCACCGGGTCGGTGATGCCCCAATCGGGGGTGCGGAAGCGCACCTCGCCCTCGGTGCGTTCGTCCAGCCACTCGCTCAGCGAGCCCACGTCATGGGCCAGGATGTCCGCTAGCGGGCGGCCGATCAGGTCGACCTCGGCAAAGTCTGTGAGGTTCAGGAAGGCAAGGTTGACCTGCTGGATGGCGCCGCGCGGATCGCACACCACCAAGATATCCGACACCGACGACAGAACCGAGGTGATGAAGCGCTGCGCCTCCTCCAGCGCGGCGTTCTTCTCCTCCAGCTCGATTTCGTATTGGATGAGGTCGGAATAGACCTCTTCCATCTTCTTGATGACCTCGATCCAGGCGGTTTCCTGCGCCTGGGCTAGATCCGGCTCGCTCAAGAGGCACGCTCCAGGCCATAGCGCTGGAGCTTGGCACGCAGGCCGACGCGGCTAAGCCCCATCTCCTCGGCCACCCGGCTGATGTTCCAGCGGTGGCGGGCCAGGGCCTCGCCCAGCAGCTTGGCCTCCAGCGCCTCCACATGATCCTTGAGCGAGCGCGGCTGGCTGCCGTCGGCGATGGCGCGGCCGCCGGGACAGGCCCGCGACCGGATGCGCGGGCTGATCAGATCGACGCCCAGGGCCGGCGAATCGGCCAGGGCGATCATGCGCTGGATCTCGTTCATCAGCTCGCGCACATTGCCCGGCCAGTCATAGCTTTTCAGCACGAACATGGCCTCGTCCGAGAAGCCGTTGACCGATTTGCCCATGCCGCGCGTGGTCTCGCACAACAGGCGCTCGGCGAGGACCGGGATGTCCATGGGCCGGTCGCGCAGCGGCGGGATGTGCAGCGGAAAGGCGGCCAGGCGGTAGAACAGGTCGCGGCGAAAATGCTTCTCGCGCACCTCGTCTTCCAGGTTGCGGTTGGTGGCGGCGATGACCCGCACATCCACCTTGCGGGTCAGGCGGGCGCCCAGCGGGCGGATTTCGCCCTCCTGCAGCACGCGCAGCAGCTTGACCTGGAAGGCCGGCGAGGTCTCGCCGATCTCGTCGAGGAAGATGGTGCCGCCCGAAGCCTGCTCAAACAGGCCGATGCGGTCTTCATAGGCGCCGGTGAAGGCGCCTTTCTTGCAGCCGAACAGCTCGCTTTCCAGCAATTGGTCGGGCAGGGCGCCGCAATTTTCCACCACGAACGGCTTGTCGCCGCGCGGGGAATTATAGTGGATGGCGCGCGCCAGCAATTCCTTGCCGGTACCCGATTCGCCGGTGATCAGCACCGAGATGTCGAAGGCCGATACCCGGTTGGCCATCTCGATGATGTCCGAAAGCGGCGAGCGCGCGGCGTGGACGATGCGGTCGAAATGATGCGCGCGCCTGAGCGTGCCGGTCTTCTTGGCGACCTGGCTCTCCAGCATGGCCGGCGCCACCTTGAGGTCCAGCGACGCCTGGGCGTTGGCCGCCTGCAAATCGCGGAGAGTGAGCGCTTCCTTGATGGTGCGCACCAGCTCGTCAGGTTCCCACGGCTTGGTAATGTACTGGTAAATGCCGGCTTCGTTGATCCCGGCGATGATGTCCTCGGAGGCAGTGTAGCCCGAGATGATCATGCGCACCGGATCGGGCCAACGCTCGCGCACCGTCCTCAGGAAATCGACGCCTTGGGTGCCCGGCATGCGCTGGTCGCACAGGATCGCATGCACCATCTCGCTTTCCAGCAGGCTTTCGGCCTCGCCTGCATTGGAGGCGGTAAGAACCTGGAATTCATCGGAAAGAACACGGCGCAGCGCTTCCTGGGACTGCTTCTCGTCATCGACGACCAGGATGATGGGCAGGGTGGTCAAGGCGCTTCCATCCAATTCGGGGGGAAGCCCCATTGTGCCGAAGAAGGTGGAAAGGAATCAACCGCCCTGGTCAGCGATTTACCGGCAATTGCGCTCGCGCATGGTGCGGGCCACGCCGGACGCATGACGCGGGTCCAGATCCAGCGCCTGCAGGGTATCGCGGGTGGTGGACAGGATGACGCATTCGGCGTTCAGCACGTCGGACAGGTTGCCCTTCGTCAGGATGGTTTCCAGGTGCCGGGCCTTGTCACCCTGGGCCGGGTCCTTGGCCGCCCGAACGGAATCTCGGTGCCAGCCGGCGTAGACGCCATCGACGACCAGGGCAACCGTGTACTGGGCGGCCGTCAGGGAAGCCGGGCTGCGGCGGAAATCGATGAAGCCCTTGGCCTCGGTCTTGCTGGTCATGGTGTACACGCCGACAACGTTGTCGCGGACCTCGTTCGAGCCCATGCGCGGCGGGTCGCATTTCAGGTCCTTCACCGCGCTGCCCAGCGATTTGAGTTTGGGGGGCAGGGTATCGGCCATGTCGATGCCCTTCTTCACCAATTCCAGACATTGGCTTGCCGCGGCACTGTCGCCCATGACGATCGTGCGACCCTTGTAGCTGACGGGGGCGGCGGCGGCTGGGAAGGTCAGTCCGCCGACGGCCCCTGCCGCCAGCAGGGTCAAGACCCGGCGCATGGTCAATCGGTTCGCCACGGGGCGGCGCCATCTTCGGAGGAGGGCAAAGAGTGGTGCAGACCCGGTGATGCTTGGCGGGCGCCGCCTTGCCGCTCGCCATACGCCATCAGCACCACCATCATGGCCAGGCCCACCGCCAGGCGCGCAAGATAGGGGTTCAGCCGTCCCGCCCAGCCGTCTACCGTTTCGCGCCAGTTCATGATGGTTTCCCCCGTCGCCATTCCCGATAGAGTGCCGTACCGGGCAGCGGGCGGGAACCGTGCCGGAAGTATTACGGTGTGGCCCTTGGCACCAGGATTGCGAACGCTGATCCTTTGCCTTCGGTTGACCGCACGGTGATGTGGTGGCCCAGTTGGCGCGCCAAGCGCTCCACGATTGACAGGCCGAGGCCCAGCCCAAGATTGGCGTCCCGCTCGGAATTGCCAACCTGATAGAACTCCTCGAAGATCGCCCTGAGCTTATCGCGGCTGATGCCAATGCCGCTGTCGCACACCTTGATCGCCACCTCGCTTCCCCGCCGGCGGCAGCCCAGCAGAACGGTGCCTTGTTCGGTATAGCGGATGGCGTTGGTCAGCAGATTGCGCACGATGGTCATCAGCAGGGTGGGATCGCTGAGGATGACCGCGCTGGTCGGCACCACCTTCAACCGCAATCCCTTGGCGGCGGCCTGCGGCTCCATTTCGGCGGCCAGATCATCAAACATCTGCTGCAGGACCACCTCTCCCTTCTGGGTCACCGCCTTGCCGAGGTCGATGGAGGCGATCTGGAGCATGGATTCGAGCAGGTGGCCCATGCGGTCGATGGAGGAGCGCAGGTGGCCGAGCGCTGCGCGGGAGCGCCCCTTGATCTCGGGGTCGCCGTCGAGTGCCGAGGCGAACAGGGTCAGCGACTGCAACGGCTGGCGCAAATCATGGCTGACCGCGCTGACCAGGCGGGTTTTGGCTTCATTGGCGGCAGCCAGGGCGTCCTTGGTTTCCAGCATCCCGGTCACGTCCATGCCCGTGCCAACCCAGCCCGTTCTCTTGTCATCGATGCTGATGGCGACGGCCCGGCACAGGAACCAGCGGTAAGTGCCGTCATGGGCCTTGACGGGAAAGGTGTCCTCCCAGGGCGCGCCGGTCTCCCAGCATTGCGCGGCCCCTTGATAAACGCGCTCCAGGTGGTCCGGGTGGACCAGATCCCGCCAGCCGAACTCCAGGGCCCGCTCGGGGGGAAGTCCGGTGTAATGGAACAGATAGTCATTGAACCAGGTCCACGACCCGTTGTTTCCCGCCGTCCAGGCGATCTGCGGCGCGGCGTTGGCGAGGGCACGGAAGGCGGCGGTCTGATGATCTAGCGCGCGCTGGGCCTCGACCAGATCGTTGATATCCTCGGTGGTGCCGTACCATTGGGTGACGGTGCCGTCGTGGTCGCGCCACGGCGCGGCCCGCGCACGCATCCAGCGGTACGA
>JAEZFE010000453.1 GCA_023437865.1 Pseudomonadota bacterium
ACATTTCTCTCAAGGTCCTGGCGAACCGTGAGCATTTCCTCCTTGCCGGTTCCCGGCCGTGATTGCCCGTTGTGCCCCCGCCTCGTCGATTATCGTGCAGCCAATCGCAAGGCATGGCCCGATCGGCACAATGCCCCGGTGCCATCGTTCGGCGGGCTGGACGCCCGCTACCTGTTCGTTGGACTGGCTCCGGGCCTGCGGGGCGCCAATTGGAGCGGCAGGCCGTTCACCGGCGATTACGCCGGAGACCTGCTCTACTCGACATTGAAGGCCTTCGGCTTGGCCAAGGGCGATTATCGCGCCCGGAGCGATGACGGGTTTGAACTGGTGGACGTCCGGGTGTGCAACGCGGTGCGGTGCGTACCGCCGGAGAACAAGCCGTTGCCGGCCGAATTTGCCGCATGCCGCCCGTTCCTCGTGGCCGAGATGGCGGCCATGTCAAATCTCCAAGGCCTGTTCGCCATCGGCCGTAACGCGCACGAGGCGGCGTTGACCGTGCTTGGGCTCCGGAAAGCGGCTTTTCCTTTCGCCCATGGCGCTGTTCACACCCTGCCCGGCGGGCTGATCTTAACCGACAGCTACCATTGCTCGCGTTACAATACCAATACTGGACGGCTGACTGAGGAAATGTTCCATCGGGCGGTCCGCAATCTGCTTGACGCGACGTTGTGCCCCTCCCCTACAAACTGATCGTCGCCATATACCAGTGACGGGGTTTAACCCGTTCTTGACCCGCCGATGCCACGCTCGCTTGGCGCGACACCGCGCAGGGAGGGCGATATGACACACATTGAATGGACCGACGATTACAAGCTTGGCCTGCCCGCCATCGATAGCGATCACGAGCAGTTGCTGGGGCTGTGCAATGACTTCTTGGACGCCGCCCAAGCCGGTTCACCCATCCAAAAGCTAGCGGCCACCCTAGAGCAGCTGATTGTGCAGACCCGTGCCCATTTCCTGGCCGAAGAGCGCATGCTCGATCGCCACGGCTATCCTGGCCTTGCCATCCACAAGGCAGAACACGAGCGTTTGCTAACTCAGGCCGAGACCCTGAAGGCCCGGTACGACAACACCGCACGGGAGAGCGAGCAAGCGGTCACCGTGGAAATCGCGGATTTCCTGAAGTTCTGGCTGCTGGACCATATTCGTACCAACGACCGTTCCTATCGTCCCTTCCTGAGGAGCCTCGCCTGACGCGCGGAGAGGGTAGCGCCCTGGCAGGCCATCCGGCCGGGGCCCATATGGCGGGGCATATCACCGTGCTTGCGGGAGGCGTCTTTTGCATCCGCCAATTGGGGAACGAAACGCCGCAGCGCCACCTGCGGCGCAGCATACTATGATTTGAACAGGGATCCCGTTATCTGTCCCAAATGCCACAGCACCTATGTGGCCGCCGCTCCCCGCGTTCCCTTGCGGAGCGGGTCGAAGGCACGAACGATCGAGCCCACCCCGCCTGAACCAGCCGAAGCGGGCGCCTTCGAGGAAGACGAAGTCCTTGATCACACCGACGAGAACGAAGATGGCGACATTCCACACGACGCCGATCGCAACAGTGATGATGAGGAAATGCGGGAATAGGTCCTAAAGCGCAACTTCGGGCTCAGGTACCGGCACGAACTCGAAGTTATTCTTGCCCGACTTTTTAACCCGATACATGGCTTGATCGGCCAGTTGCAGCAGCGCCGATCCGTCGCTGGAATTGTCCGGGAACACGGCGATACCGATCGAACCACGAACCTCGGCGGCCTTACCGTCTAGATCGAACGGCTCGGCCAGACGATCGAGGATCTTGGCTGCGACCATGGCTGCGTCTTCCCGCCCGCGAATACCCGAAAGAATGCAGGTGAACTCATCGCCCGCGAGGCGCGCTACCGTGTCGGACGACCGCATGCACTCGGTGAGGCGGGCGGCGGTCTGTTGCAGCAAGATGTCGCCGGCGGCATGTCCAAGGGTATCGTTGACCTTCTTAAAGCCGTCCAGATCCATGAACATCAGCGCAAACTTCTTGCCCTCGCGGCGATGCTGGCGCACCGCCTGACTTAGCCGGTCCATGAACAGGGCGCGGTTGGGCAGACCGGTCAACAAGTCATAATTGGCCTGGCGCCACACCCGCTCCTCATCCTCCTTGCGATGAGTGATGTCGGAGAAGATGGCGATGTGGTGGGTGGTATTTCCGACCGGGTCCTTGATTGCGACGATGCTGAGCCACTCGGCGTAGAACTCGCCCGATTTGCGGCGATTCCAAATTTCCCCTCGCCAGCGCCCGGTCCTGCGGATTTCCTGCCACATAGCCCGGTAGAAGTCGGCATCGTGACGGCCCGATTGCAACATGCTGGGGTTCTGACCAATCACGTCCTCGGGCCGGTATTCGGTGATAGTCGTGAAGGCCGGATTTACGTATTCGACTTGGTTGCGGACATTGGTAATCACCACCGCTTCAGACGCGCTTTCAACGACCTTGGCCGTCAGCCGAAGCTTTTCCTCCGCCGCCTTGATGGCTGAAATGTCGTAGATCCACGCTAGGTTCACCAGGTCCTTTTCGATGCGCGTGGTGCGCACCGTAAGCAAGCTCCAGAACGGCGTACCATCGCGCCGCCGGAACTCCACCTCCTGGTCATCCAAATGACCTTCCGCCTTCAACTTCGCAATCACCCGTCGACGCTGGTCGTCATCGACGTAGTGATCGCGGGCGTAGCCCCCAAGAACCTCCTCGCGGCTAGCACCCAAGATGTCGCAGAAACGTGAGTTGGCGAACACCACCTTACCGTCCGAGCGTCGTGACACCGACACACCCACGGGGGATTCTTCGAGAATCTTCCACAAGCGCTCTTCGGACTCACGCAAACCCTTTTCTGCACGGCAGCGATCCTCGATGTCTGCCTTGATGCGTGCCACCATCGGCTGAAACACGCCTGCGGCAGACACCACGAGAAGAGCCAGGATGGCCACCAGGGCAGCCC
>JAEZFE010000013.1 GCA_023437865.1 Pseudomonadota bacterium
ATGTGGGGGAGTTCGTGGCATGAGGGTTCCGTTTTGGCACGTGGATTCCTTCGCTGAAGCCGCTTTCGCCGGCAATCCCGCTGCCGTTCTAGTGTTCGAGGCCTGGCCCGAGGATGCGCTGATGCAATCCATCGCTGCCGAGAACAACCTGTCCGAGACCGCTTTTCTGGTCAAAGAGCCGGAGGGCTGGCGGGTGCGCTGGTTCACCCCCAAGGTCGAGGTGGATCTGTGCGGCCACGCCACCCTGGCCGCCGGCTGGGTGGTGCTCAACAAGGTGGAGCCCGCCGACAGCGTGATCTTCGCGTCGCGCAGTGGCGCGCTGACCGTGACCCGCGACGGCGCGCGGCTGGTGCTGGACTTCCCCGCCAACAAGCCCAAGCCCACCATCTTCCCCGACGGTATCGAGCGCATCCTGATGAAGCCGGTGCGCGAGGTGCTGGCGACCCGCGACCATCTGCTGTGCATGCTGGATTCCGCCGATGCCGTGCGGACGCTGGTGCCCGATATGGCCGGGCTGGCGGGCTTGGGTAAGTGGGGCATCATCGTCACTGCGCCGGGCGAGGGCGAAGTGGATTTCGTCTCGCGCTTCTTTGCCCCCAAGAAGGGCATCGCCGAGGACCCGGTCACTGGCGCCGCCCATTGCGTGCTAACCCCGTTCTGGGCCAAGCGCCTGGGCAAACCGGTGATGACAGCGCGTCAATTGTCGGCGCGCGGCGGCACGCTCTATGTCGAGGATTGCGGCGAACGGGTGCGGATCGGCGGCAGCGTGGCCCCTTATGTGGAAGGCTGGGCCACCCTGTGAAGGCCCAGGTCCTCAGCCTGGCGCGGCGGCCCGACCGGCTGAACCGTTTCATGGGCTGGAACCATGCCCACGGGCTGGACTTCACCATCATGCCGGCGATGGACGGGCGCACCCTGAACCGTGCCGATCTGGTGGCGCAAAACCTGCTGCACCCGGACCATGCCTTGTTCACCGACGGCGCCGTAGGGGCGGCGCTGTCTCATCGCGCCCAGTGGCAGGCCTGTATCGAGGAAGGCCTGCCGCGCCTGATCCTGGAAGACGATGCCTGCCTGCGCCACGGCTTCGCCGCCCACGCCCAAGGGGTGCTGGCGGCGTTGGGGCAGGCTGACATGGTGTTCCTGGGCTACAATACCGACGCGCCGCTGACCCTGTTGGTGGACGAGGGCATGTTCTCGGCCGTCTATTTCCACCTGCCAGCCAGGGATGCCGCCGCCTTCCAGCGCTACGCCCACCAGGCATGCGCGTTGCCCCGCCCCGGCCTGTTCACCGCCGCACTGGTGTGGGGCGCCCTGGCCTATGCAGTGACGCCCAAAGGCGCACGGCTGCTGCTGGAGCGGTGCTTTCCGTTGCGTGCGGTCGGGGTGCACATCCATGCCGAGAAGCGCGTGGTCCAGGCCAACGGCATTGACGGTCTGATGAACTGGGCCATTCAGCAGGGCGGCCTTCGGGCGCAGGTCTGTTATCCGCCCCTGGCCATCGGTCCTAATGACATGTCGGACGTTCAACCATAGCGAAGCGCGCTGTTTGCTGCCTTCTGGGGTAGTGGCAGACGTGCTTTGGTGGTATCGAAGGACGCCGAACTCAAGACGGGAGTGAAGGGTGGAACAGGCTGCCGCCATCGCCGCGACGCCGCAGATGTGGCTTACGCTGGGCCTCCTGGGCCTCGCCCTAGTGCTGTACGTCAGTGAAAAACTGTCGGTCGAGGTGGTTTCGGTCGGCATGCTGTCGGTCATGATGCTGGCCTTCCATCTGATGCCGGTGGCGGGCGAGGGCGGCAAGAACCTGCTCAGTCCCGAGGTTTTGCTTGGCGGCTTCGGCAATCCGGCGTTGTTGACCGTTGCCGCGCTGCTGGTGGTGGCCGAGGCGTTGTCGCGTACCGGTGCGCTCGACCGTTTGGCCGATAAGGTGGGGCACCTCAAGCTTCCCAATTGGGGCGTGGTGTTGGCGGCGCTGGCGGTAATCACCCTGACCAGCGGCTTCATCAATGATACGCCGGTGGTGGTGATGTTCATGCCGGTCATGCAGGCGCTGGCCATGCGCGGCGGCATGTCACCCTCGCGCGTCATGATGCCGTTGTCCTTCGCCGCCATCCTGGGTGGCATGACCACGCTGATCGGGTCCTCCACCAACCTGTTGGTGTCGTCGGCCTTGATCGCCCAAGGCGGCAAGGGGCTGGGCTTCTTCGAGCAGACCCCCATGGGGGTCGCCATGGCGGTGGTCGGCTTTGCCTACGTAATCCTGGTGATGCCGCGGCTGCTGCCCAAGGGCGGACCGGGGCATGCCGCCCAAGTGCTGACCCAGGGCAAGCAATTCGTGTCGCAATGCACGGTGTCCCCCGGTTCGCTCCTGGATGGCGAGGTTGCCGCCGCCGGCACCTTCCGCTCGTTGCCCGATATCACCGTCCACCTGATAGTGCGTGACGGCGATCCCATCTTCCCGCCCTATGACGACATCCGCCTGCTGGCCGGCGACGTGCTGATGATCGCCGGCAGCCGCAAGGCGCTGGCTGACACCGCCGCGCGCTTCCCCGGCCTGCTGTCGCTGCCCGATGCCTCCGACGACGAGGCGGCGTTCGAGGAGGATCAGATCCGCCCGGCCCGCCCGCAGGACGGTTCCGCCGGGGAAAAGGTGCTGGTCGAGGCCATGATCCCGCCCACGTCGCACTTCACCGGCTTCTCGGTGGACCAATTGGGGCTCAACCGGCAGAACATCGTGGTGGTCGGCATCGAGCGCCGTGCCCGCATGATGCGCGGCCCCACTACCGATATCCGCCTGCAGGCTGGCGACGTGCTGCTGATCCTGGGTCACTGGCAAGACATCGACGAATTGCGGGCGGAACGCGACCTGGTAGTGGTCTCGGGCACCGCCGGCGCCCTGCCCAAGGTGCATCACGCCCGCACGGCGGCCGCCGTGTTCCTGGGCATGGTGGCGCTGTCGGCTTTCGGCATCCTGCCCATCGCCATCGCCGCATTGGGGGCTGCCACTCTGCTGGTGGCCCTGAACGCCCTCAGCCCGCGCCAGGCGATCCGCGCCATCGACCATAAGGTCGTGCTGCTGGTCGGCAACGCCCTGGCGCTGGGCGAGGCGCTGGACGCCACCGGGGGCGCCGCCTATCTGGCGCATCACATGCTGACCGCCCTCGGCGACGTGGGGCCTTGGGGCGCCCTGGTCGCCTTCTTCACCCTGGTGGCGCTGGTCACCAACGTGTTGTCCAACAATGCCTGCGCCGTGCTGTTCACCCCCATCGGGGTGGGCATGGCGAAACAACTGGGCCTCGACCCCCACCTGTTCGCCATCGCCACCATCCTGGCGTCCAACATGTCCTTCGCCACCCCCATCGGCTACCAGACCAACCTGCTGGTGATGGGGCCGGGCCATTACCGGTTTGTGGACTATGCCAAGGCTGGCCTGCCGCTGATGGTGCTGCTGTGGGTGGTGTTCGCGGTGGGGGTGAAGGTGATCTGGGGAATTTAGGGGCGCAGGACCAGCATCTTCCCGAAGGACGGCAGGTGGACGATCTCCTCGAGAGATACGCCGCCGCGCTTGAAGACGTCCTCCCATTCCGCCCGTGTCCGTTCACGCCCGCTTGTGCCCATGAACATCTGCATGTCCATGGCGGCTGACGCCAAATCTGCCCGGAAATCGCGCACCACTGTCTCCAGCACCACGATGCGGGATCCTGTGGTAGCGGCTGCTGCGGCCACGTTGCCTAAAGCCTTGGCGCACAGGTTGTCGTCGAAGCAGTGAAGGACAGCGCTCAGCAGGTAGAGGTCGCGGTTGCTCTCGGGGGAAGGTACCGAGGTGAAGACGTCGCCGGCTTCGAAGCGCATGCGGTCCAAGCAACTCGCTTCTTTGCACTCGGCCCAATGCGCCTTCGCGCCTTCGATCACCATGGGGCGATCCACGACGACGGCGCGCAGATGGGCATGCCGTTTCAGGATTGCCATGGACTTGGCGCCCTTGGAGCCGCCCACGTCGATGATGCGCTCGAACGCGCTCCAGTCGAAGCTGGTGGCGAAGCTGTCCCCGGCCAGCGCCTCGACCTGATCCATGGCTTGCGCGAACAGGCGTTCAAAGTCGGGATCGGCGTCCATCCGGGCAAACAGATCCCCGCCATGCGTCAAGCGGAAGGGCATCTCGCCGGTGCGGATGCCTTGTTCCAGCGTTTCGAACCAGGGACGGCTCATCTCCGGTGAGTTGTGCATCAGGATCATGGCGCGCACGTTGTCTCGCCGGTCGGTGCGCAGGCCACTCGACAGCCTGTTGTTGCGGTAGATGCCAGGTTTTGCCTCCTCGAATACGCCCAAGGCCGCCAGCATCCTGAGCAACCGCCGCAAGGCGTCCGCATCTGCGCCGACCTTGTCGGCCAATTGGGCCACGCCCAGGCTGCCGCCGCCAAGTGCCGTGGCCAAATCCAGGCGCGTGGCGACGTACAGGGCGCGGGACTGCCAGAATGACGCGCCGATCTGCACCAGTCGGACCGGCGGCGGGAGGAGCTTGCCGGGGAGCCCCGCGAGCGCGTTGGAGAGGCCCACCGCAACATCGAACAGGCGGGCGGCAAGCCGGTGGCGTTGAAGGCTCATTACTTGGCCTCCCCCTCGGCGGCGGCTTGCCGCAGCCCAGAGGAGAGCAACTGGCCATTTAGGCGCGCCAATTCCTCGAAGAAGGCGGCGTCCATGGGGCGCTCGATCTGTTCCTCGAAAATCTCCCGAAGCAGCAGCGGGGTCATGGCCAGACTCACAAAGGACATGCGCAGCACGTCGGGGTCGACCTCCGCCGGCACCGCGCCGCTTTGCTTCATGTCGCCCACGCGTTTCGCCCCGCGAGTGCGGCCACGTTCCAGCAGTTCCAGGATGAAGCGTCGTCCGGGGCCCTGCCTGAGCGCCAGTACCTTCAGGATCAGCCTCGGGAAGTCCGGGACATCCTGCATGACCCGGTAGTAGATGCGGAAATAGCCGGTGAAGCCGTCGGGCGAGGCCATCATGTCGCTGTCGAGGACCTCCAGCAGGGGAGCCAGCGTACGGCGGATCATTTCCTCGTACAGCCCTTCCTTGCTGCCGAAGTAATAGCGGATCATGGAGACGTTGGTATTTGCCTCCTGGGCGATACGCCGGGTGCTGACGTTGTGATAATCGTCGGCAAGGAAGCAATTTCGTGCCGCCAGCAGCAGCCGGTCGGGCACGGTGGCGCCCGGATCCGAGGGGATTGCGTCCATCGCTGGAACTCCGGAATGAAACTGCGCGCTACGGTACGGTCGTCCACGGTCTGGAAACAGGTATTTCGTCAATCAATCCGGCCTTGGTGATTGAGAACCTGGGGGAATGCCGATGCCGGCACTCCCCCATCCGTCCCCCCACCAAACGCCGCTTGCTCCCCCCATCGGCCCTCTCTACACTCGCGCCCGGGCCACGGCCCCCCAACGGGTCGCGTCCCTTCTGCGAGGGAGGGTTTCCTTATGAGTGAGCTTTCGCGGCCGGCTGTTCGGCCCGCTAATCCCAATTTTTCCTCCGGTCCCTGCGCCAAGCGTCCCGGCTGGTCCCTTGAGGTCCTGGCCGATACGCCCGTCGGGCGGTCACACCGTGCCAAGATCGGCAAGGCCAAGCTGGAGGAAGTGATCGACCGCACCCGCTCGGTGCTGGGCATTCCCGCCGATTACCGCATCGGCATCGTGCCGGCGTCCGATACCGGCGCCGTCGAGATGGCGCTGTGGTCGCTCCTGGGCGAGCGCGGTGTCGACATGCTGGCCTGGGAGAGCTTTGGCGAGGGCTGGGTGACCGACGTCACCAAGCAGCTCAAGCTGTCCGACGTCCGTGTCTTCCGCGCGCCCTATGGCGAGCTGCCTGACCTCGGCCAGGTGGATTTCGCCCGCGACGTGGTGTTCACCTGGAACGGCACCACCGGCGGTGTGCGCGTGCCCAACGGCGACTGGATCAAGGCCGACCGCCAGGGCCTGACCATCTGCGACGCCACCTCGGCGGTGTTCGCCATGGACATGCCGTGGGACAAGCTCGACGTGGTCACCTGGTCCTGGCAGAAGGTGCTGGGCGGCGAGGGTGCCCATGGCATGCTGGTGCTCAGCCCGCGCGCCGTCGAACGGCTCACCACCTACAAGCCGGCCTGGCCGCTGCCCAAGATCTTCCGCCTGACCTCGGGCGGCAAGCTGTCGGAAGGCATCTTCAAGGGCGAGACCATCAACACGCCGTCCATGATCGCGGTCGAAGACCAGATCGACGCGCTGAAATGGTCCGAGCAAATCGGCGGCCTCAAGGGCCTGATTGCCCGCTCCGAGGCCAACCTCAAGGCGCTGCAGACATGGTTCGACACGTCCGACTGGGCCGAGAACCTGACCAAGGACCCGAAGGTCCGGTCGTGCACGTCGATCTGCATCGCCATCAAGGCGCCATTCTTCGCCAAGCTGTCCGCCGACGAACAGGCGGCGGCGGCCAAGAAGATCGTATCGTTGTTGGATAAGGAAGGTGTCGCCTATGACATCGGCGCCTACCGTGACGCCCCTCCGGGTCTGCGCGTGTGGGGCGGTGCCACTGTCGAGACCAAGGACATCGAGGCGCTGACGCCCTGGCTAGACTGGGCCTTCGCCCAGGTCCGGGCTGAGTTCGAGCCCAAGGTCCTTTAACCGGGCG
>JAEZFE010000070.1 GCA_023437865.1 Pseudomonadota bacterium
GGCGAGACCGCCGAATCGGCGCTGATGTTCCTACCGTCCGAAGCCGTCTATGCCGAGTTGCACGCCAACTTCCCCGATGTGGTGGAAAAGAGCTTCCGCGCCAAGGTGTGGATCGTCTCGCCCACCACGCTGATGGCGACGCTCAACACCGTGCGCGCGGTCCTGAAGGATGCCAGCATGCGTGAGCAGGCCGGCCTGATCCAGAAGGAGGTCGGCATCCTCCTCGACGACATCACCCGCCTGGATGAGCGCGTCAGCGCGCTCGACAAGCATTTCGGCCAGGCGCAGGAGGACATCCGCCAGATCCGCATCTCCACCGACAAGGTGACGAAACGGGCCGACCGCATCGAGGCGGTGCAGTTGGGGGAAGAGCCCGAGCGTTTGGAACTGGTGTGAAGGCCGCCGCCTAGGCCGCCCGCGCGGTCTCTACCCCCGCAGTCTTCACCCCGCGTAGGAATTCCTCGACATAGCGCCGCAACTCGTCGGCCTGGCCGGAGAGTTCGCCGGCGGCTTGCAGCACTTCGTTGGCGGTGGAGCCGGCGGTCTGGGCGGCCAGACTGACCTCGACGATGTTGTGCGAGACCTCCTGGGTGCCGCAGGCGGCTTGTTCGACGTTGCGGGCGATCTCGTGGGTGGCGGCGGTCTGCTGGTCCACGGCCTCCGCCACCTCCGCCGAATTGCGGCTGATGTCGTTGATTACGTGGGCGATGGTCTCGATGGCCTGGGCGGCCTCGCGCGCTGAAGCCTGCACGGCGGCGATCTGGGCAGTGATCTCGCCGGTGGCCCGCGCGGTCTGGTTGGCGAGGTTCTTGACCTCGGAGGCGACGACGGCAAAGCCCTTGCCGGCATCGCCGGCGCGCGCCGCCTCGATGGTGGCGTTGAGCGCCAGCAGATTGGTCTGGCTGGCGATGGCGGTGATCAGCTCCACCACTTCGCCGATGCGCCCCGCCGCCTGGGTCAGGCCGGCGACGATCTCACCCGAGCGGTGAGCTTCCTGCACGGCGGTCTCGGCGATCTTGGCCGAACTGTCCACCTGCCGCGCGATCTCGGCCTCGGATACCGACAATTCCTCGGTGGCGGCGGCGACCGTCTGCACGTTCATGGCGGCCTGGTTGGCGGCGTTGGCCACCGCGGTCGATTGCTGCCGGGTCTGCTCGGCGATGGCCGACATGCTCTGGCTGGTGGCCTGCATCTGCACCGCGGCGGCGGTTACCGACTTGGCGACCTGGGCGATCTGAATGTCGAAATCGGCGGCCAGACGTTCGATTTCGGCCTGGCGCTTCAACTGAACCTCCTGGGCACGGGAACGCTCGGCGGCGGCGTGCTCGGCGGCCTCCACATGTTCTCGGAATTTGACCAGGCCGCGCGCCAGCTCGCCCAATTCGTCGGGGCGCTGCGTGTGGCCGATCTCGAAGCCGTGCTCGTCGCTGGTCAGCCGCCGGATGACGCCGGTCAGGTCGCCGAGGGGGCGGGTGATCTGGCGGCCGGTCAGGGTGGCGACCAGGCCCACCAGGGCCAGCACCGCCATGGTGGCGCCGCCCAGCCACAGGGCACGGTTGCGGAAGGCGGTGTCGACGTCGTCGATATAGATGCCGGTGCCGATGACCCAGCCCCATGGGGTGAAGCCGGCCACATAGGACAGCTTGGGCTCTGCGGCATCGGCGCCGGGGCGCTGCCACATATAGGGCACGAAGCCGGCGCCTTTGCCGGCGACGGTCTGGTTCATGCGCCGGAACAGGTAGGTGCCCGCCTTGTCCTGCATCCCATCCTGGCTGATCCCCACCAACTTTTCGTTGGGATGGGCCAGCATCACTGAATCGGTATGGCGGTGAACCCACAAATACTCGCTGCCGTCATAGCGGAGCTGCGAGATGGCTGACAAAGCCTGGGCCTTGGCGTCGTCCTCGCTTATTTGGCCGGTTTGGGCCTGGGCATGGAAATGGGCCAGCAACGTGCGGCCAACATCGACGATGTGCCTGGTCTTGGTTTCACGGTCGGCCATCATGTCCGAACGCATCTCGACGACGCTGATTGTCGCCACCGCCAGCGTGCCAAGCACGGCAGTAGCGACGATCAGCCAAAGGCGACCGCCAATCCGCATGTTCATCTCCCCCCGCCTGCGGGTGTTGCTCTCTGCGGCAACTACCGGGTGCAGGCGGGTGGATTATTCTAAAGATGAAGGTTTGGAGTCAACCTTAGGATAATTTGAAACAGCAAGCATTAGCCTTAGGGGTTAAGGTGTCTGCCCTAGTCGACTTCCTCTCACTTGCGCTTCTTCAATGCGGCTTCCAGGGCGTCGCACACTGTGGTCAACACCTTGACGCGGGCGTAGGGCTTGTCATTGGCTTCGACCAGAGACCAGGGGGCCAGCCGGGTCGAGGTCTTCTCCACCATATCGTTGACGGCGGCTTCGTACTCGCCCCACTTCTCGCGGTTGCGCCAATCCTCTTCGGTCAGCTTCCACTTCTTGTATTCGATCTGGCCGCGCTGCTCGAAGCGCTTCAACTGCTCCTCGGGGGTGATGTGCAGCCAGAACTTGGCCAGCACGATGCCTGCCTCGGCCATCTGCTCCTCGAAGTCGTTGATCTCGCCATAAGCGCGTTGCCACGCCTCCTCGCTGGCAAAGCTCTCGACGCGCTCCACCAGCACGCGGCCGTACCACGAGCGGTCGAAGATGGTGACGCGGCCGGCCCGCGACAGATGGCGCCAGAACCGCCACAGATAGTGCTGGGCGCGCTCCTCCTCGGTAGGGGCGGCGACGGGAATGACCTGGGTGTCGCGCGCGTTCAGCGCGCTGGTCAGTCGCCGGATGGTGCCGCCCTTGCCGGCGGCATCCCAGCCCTCGAACACCAGTACGGTGGAAATGCCCTTGGCCTTGGCCTTGCGGTGCAACTGGGCTAGGCGGCCGCGCTGCTCCTGGATCTGCCGGCTGTAGATCTCGGGAGAGAGGGCTGCGTTCATGTCCAGCGACGACAGGATCGACGGCTGGCTCGCCAGCTCCCGGGGCTTGGGCGCCTTCTTACCCTTGGCGGGCTTCTTCAGCTCGGCGACGATCTTGCGGCTGATCTCGCGCGCTTCCAAGTGGCGGACAATGGCGTCCTTGACCGTGTTCAGCACCACCGAGGTGCGGTATCGCGCATCCGCCCCTTCGACGATATGCCACAGCGCATGGCTTTTCGAGGTGTGGCGGATCACCCGTTCGGCGGATTCGATGAAGTTGTCGTAACGCTTGAAATGGTCCCAGTCGGTCTCGGTGACCTGCCAGGCGGTCAGCGGATCTTCCTCCAGCTTCTTCAGGCGCTTCTTCTGGGCCTTCTTGGACAGGTGCATCCAGAACTTGATGATCAGCGCGCCTTCGTCGGCCTGCGTGCGCTCGAAGCGGATGACGCGGTCCAGCTCTTCGTCCATCTCGGCCACCGACAGCGCGCCCGTGGCGCGGCCAAGGAACGGGCGATGGTACCAGGACGACAGGAACAGGCCCAGCTTGCCCTTGGGCGGCAGATCGCGCCAATAGCGCCAATATTCCGGGCGTTCGCTTTCCTCGTCGGACGGCGGGCCGTAGGCGTGGGTGACGATCCAGCGCGGGTCCATCCACTCGTTGAGCAAATTGACCGTCTCGTTCTTGCCGGCACCGTCGACACCGGCAAATACGATGATCACCGGGAAATCGGCTGCCCGCAGCCGCTGCTGCAAGTCCAGCAATTCGGTGCGCAATTGCGGCGCCGCCGCGTCGAATTCCTCACGGCTGACCTTGCGGCCCAACTCCGCTGCCTCGAACATACGCTTATTCCCCCACAGTGACTGGGGAAAACGCTATGCCCGTTTCGTCACGGCGTAAAGTGGCCGATGACGATGCACGCGCGCATTGCTGGTTCCGGGCTCACTTCCAGATTGGCTTGCCGCTGCCCGGCAGCCCGTACTCCGCCCAACGCGCGGTGACCTTGCTCACCACCTCCTCGCTCATGGACAGCTTCACGCCCCATTCGCGATGGGTTTCGGGCGGCAGCTTGTTGGTGGCGTCCAAGCCGATCTTGCCGCCGAGGCCGCTTTCGGGAGAGGCGAAATCCAGGTAGTCGATGGGCGTGCCCTCGACCACGGTGATGTCGCGCGCCGGGTCCATGCGGGTGCTGACCGCCCACATGACGTCCTTCCAGTCGCGGCAATCGATGTCGTCGTCCACCACGATGACGAACTTGGTGTACATGAACTGCTTGAGGAAGCTCCAGATGCCGAACATCACGCGCTTGGCGTGGCCGGGATAGGCCTTCTTGATGCTGATGACGGCGATGCGGTAGCTGCATCCCTCGGGGGGCAGCCAGAAATCCTTGATCTCGGGGAATTGCTGGGTCAGCAGCGGGATGAAAACTTCATTCAGCGCCTCGCCCAGAACTGAGGGTTCGTCCGGCGGGCGCCCGGTGAAGGTGGACAGGTAGATGGGATCGCGGCGCATGGTGATGGCCGAGACGCGGAAGACCGGAAAGTCCTCGACGTTGTTGTAATAGCCGGTGTGATCGCCGTAGGGGCCTTCGGGGCCGAACTCGTCGAGCATGACGTGGCCCTCCAGCACGATCTCGGCCTCGGCCGGAACCTTCAGCGGCACCGTCTTGCAATCGACCAACTCCACCTTCTTGCCGCGCAGCAGGCCGGCGAACTGGTATTCGCTCAGGGTCTCGGGAACCGGGGTGACGGCGGCGATGATGGTGCCGGGATCGGCGCCGATGACCACGGCGGCCGGCATGGGCTCGCGCTTGCTCCCGGCCCAGCGCTGGTAATGCTGGGCGCCGCCGCGATGCTTCAGCCAGCGCATCAGCGTGGTGTTCCGCCCGGTCACCTGCATGCGGTAGATGCCCAGGTTGAAATTGTCGCGCTTGTCGCCCTTGGTATCGGGCCCTTGGGTAACCACCAGCGGCCAGGTGATCAGGGGCGCCGGCTCGCCCGGCCAGCAGCCCTGGATGGGCAGCATGGACAAATCCACGTCGTCGCCGGTGTAGACCACCTGCTGGCACGGTGCGTTGCCCACCGTCTTGGGCTTCATCGCCATGACGGTCTTGACCAGCGGCAGCATGTCCAGCGCCTCGCGCCAGCCGCCGGGCGGCTCGGGCTGCTTCAGGAAGGCCAGGGTCTCACCCACTTCGCGCAGTTGGGCCGGTTCGCGGTCCATGCCCCAGGCGACGCGCTCCACCGTGCCGAACAGGTTGACCAGCACCGGCATGGGGTATTTGGAACCGTCCTCGCGCACCACGTTCTCGAACAGCACCGCCGGGCCCTGCTCGGCCAGCAGGCGAGTCTGGATCTCGGTCATTTCCAGCGCCGGCGACACCGGCGCCTTGACCCGCACCAGCCGCCCGCTGCTTTCCAGCTTCGAGATGAAATCGCGCAGTGATTCGTAAGGCAAGAACGGTCCTCCGGCAGGGTCGGTGTTAAGGAAGCGCGAAGTCGTATCAGGCGTCAACCCGGTTGGCCTGCTGTGCGTTTGCTTGTAATCTCGTCCGTTAGAGCTGGGGATGGAGTTCAGGGCATGGCTGCCGCGTCGCAGGAACAGCGTTACCGCACACTGATCGAGCTGGGCATCGCGCTTTCGGCAGAGCGCAACCACAACCGGCTGATGGAAAAGATCCTCCTCGGCGCCAAATCCATGACCCATGCCGATGGCGGCACGCTCTATCTGGTGACTGACAAGAAGGATGGTCTCAAATTCGAGATCATGCTCAACGATACGCTCGACGTCGCTATGGGCGGCACCACCGGCAAGCCCATTCCGTTCCCGCCGCTGAAGCTTTACGACGACGAGGGCAAGCCCAACCACAAGAACGTGTCCAGCTATTGCGCGCTGTCGGGTAGCACGGTCAACATC
>JAEZFE010000080.1 GCA_023437865.1 Pseudomonadota bacterium
GCGCGCAGCTTGGCCGAGCGGGCGCGCGGGTTGCGCGCTGTCTCGGCGGCAGAGGCGGCGACCGCCTTGCGGCTCAGCAGGGTTAAGGTGGGCTTGGGGCCAATGTGCATCTGGGGCAGATGGCGCGACGGCGCCGGCAGATCGCCCGAACGCTCCTTCAAGAACGTCTTCACCACGCGGTCTTCCAGCGAGTGGAAGGTGACCACCGCCAGGCGGCCGCCGGGTGCCAGGATCTTCTCGGCGGCGGCCAGGCCGCGCTCCAGCTCGCCCAGCTCGTCGTTCACGTGGATGCGCAGTGCCTGGAAGGTGCGGGTGGCGGGATGGATGCCGTCGCCCGATTTGCGCACAACCTTGGCGACGACATCGGCCAGCTCCAGGGTGCGCTCGAACTTCTTGTCGGCGCGGGCGGCGACGATGGCCCGCGCGATGCGGCGGCTCAGGCGCTCCTCGCCGTAGCGGAAGATGATGTTGGCCAGATCCTCCTCATCGGCGTGGTTCACCACGTCGGCGGCGGATGGGCCGGCCTGCTCCATGCGCATGTCCAGCGGGCCGTCCTTGGCGAAGGAAAAGCCGCGTTCGGCCTGATCCAGCTGCATGGACGAGACGCCGATATCCAGCGCCACGCCGTCAATCGAGTTGACGCCCAGATCAGCCAGAAGGTGGTCCATATCGCCAAATCGGCCCTCGATCAGGGTCAGCCGCCCGCTTTGGGCTTCGGGCAGGGCGCGGCCGGCGGCGGCGGCGTTGGGATCGCGGTCGATGGCGAATACCCGGCACCCTGCTCGGCCCAGCACAGCGAGCGTGTAGCCGCCGGCGCCGAAGGTGCCGTCCACATAGGACTTGCCGTCCTCGACCGCCAGGGCGTCGAGCACTTCGTCCAGCAGCACCGGAATGTGAGGCGAGTCCGAGTCGCGCTCGGGCGGGCGGGCGGTCATCGCGTCTCTCCGCCGGGCTTCTTCAACGGCAGGGTCGGGCGCGACTTCAACGCGCGGGCACGGATTTCGGCCTCCACCGCCTTGTAGGATTCGGGTTCCCAGATTTGGAAGGTCTGGCCCTTGCCGACGAAGGCGCAGGATTCGGTGATGCCGGCATGCGCCATGACATCCTCGGGCAGGACGATGCGGCCTTCGGGGTCCCAGGCCAACTGGCGGGCGTCGGCGAAGATCAGGGCGGACAGGTCTTCCTGTTCGGGGGAAAAAGCGGCGAAGTCCTGGGTGCTGTCGGACAGCCGTTCCATGAAGTCCATCCCGCAGCCCTCGATGCACGCGGCGGTGAACGAGCGGTAGGCGATGATGCCCTGAAAGCTCTGTTGGGCCAGAGTCGCGCGGAAGGTCGCGGGCACGCTGACGCGTCCCTTCTTGTCGACCTTGTTCACGAATGTGGAGAGGAAGAGCCCCATCCTCGTCCGTCCGCCTTGCGAAATGCCCGGGTCCCACCGCCCACGATCGGCACGCACATCTCCCGTGGGCCGCTCGTCGGTGGGTGTTAATGGGATATCATGGGGAAATATGGGCGTCAATGGTATCGAGTAGTAAAAAGCTGGGTAAAACAGAGTCCTAGACAATTTTACCTAAGTTGTTGTCAAGGGAGTCGAAGAATGCCGCGCAAGTCGTTGGGTGGAATGAGATTTTTCTGAATGACGGGCGAAAAATGGCGGCCCGTCGGCTCGGTACGAGTGGTGAACGTGCGGGAGCGCCCATGAAAACCCGAGGGCCAACGTGCCATGGGAAAACATGGGATGCCCCGGCGATGTTCTTCGCCAGGGAGGTATTAATCGTCAATGCGTTGTATTTGTTGAATTTTGCGCCAGATGGCCTGTAAGCCGGGTTTTGTCCCCATGGTTTCCCATGGTGGACGGCCATTCATCTGGGATGCCCGTTGCCGGGACACCTCTCGCGACCGACCCGGGCGGCTACGCGGAAGCGCGTTTCGCTCTCCGAGGAGAGACGGCCGCCCCTATTTGGTCTTGCTCCCGGTGGGGTTTACCGTGCCGCTTCCGTTGCCGGTCGCGCGGTGCGCTCTTACCGCACCCTTTCACCCTTACCTGCCGGAAACCGTGGGGTTTCGGGCCGGCGGTTTGCTTTCTGTGGCACTTTCCCTAGGGTCGCCCCCGCCGGACGTTATCCGGCACCGTACTTCCGTGGAGCCCGGACTTTCCTCTCCCGAGGGAACCCTCGGAAGCGGCCGTCCAGCCATCTGGCGCGGGCGCAATGTGGGCCGCCGCCGGGGCTACGTCAAGCGGTGCGTTGGGGGAAAGGTAAAACAACGCCGGGCGCAAGTAGTGCGTTGGCGGAGTACTTGCTATTGGCTTCTCACGCCTCGGGTGTTCACCCGAGTTCTGCGGATTGTGCGGAGTATGTCTTGTCAATCAAGCCGCGATCAGCCGGAAATTCCGGCGGAAAGCGGTTGGGCGGCCCGAATTCCGCCCAAACGCCCCCGAGGGAAGGTGCTCCTTCAGCGCGGCAAATTGGCCGAACAGAGCGCTTCGGACGACAGCTTCACGACCAGTTCGCTGAGCGCGCGGGCTTCGTCCACGTACTCCTCGTAAGCTTGGCGGGCCAGCTTGATCTGGATGTCGACCACATCGCTGGGGGACTGGGCCTGGCGCAATTGTTCGGCGGCGCTGACCGAATTACGGAACGGCGCCTGGGCAAGCGAGACCAGCCGGCTGTTGATCTGGCTCCAATTGTCTACCCACTTCGCCGTCAGGCCGGCCATGTCTGCATTCGGCAGCTTCAGCAAATCCTCGGCCGCCACCGCTTTCAACTCACTCCGACGCTCGCTCATCTTTTCTGTCTCCTTCCCAAGGCGTGGTCCGACATGACCCACGCCTGAAGGTACAGAATTCCCGCGCCCCCGCCGCCTGGGCAGGCGATGTATTACCCTGGGCAGGGCACCCCCTGCGACACGTCCAGGGCGTGTCCTTTGGGGAACTTCGGCTGCCATAGGGGCGTTACCCAAGGCATGGCACTGGAGCAATACAAGGCCAAGCGGGATTTCACCCGTACCCCCGAGCCCGCTGGCGAGGCGGCCGAGGGCACGGGCGCGCGCTTGGCCTATGTGATCCAGAAGCATGCCGCCCGAAGGTTGCATTATGATTTTCGCCTGGAATTGGATGGCGTGCTGAAAAGCTGGGCGGTGCCGCAGGGGCCCAGCATGGACCCTGGCGATAAACGTTTGGCCGTCCATGTGGAGGACCATCCGCTCGCTTACGGCGGGTTCGAGGGCATCATCCCCAAGGGCCAGTACGGCGGCGGCACGGTGATGTTGTGGGACCGCGGCTGGTGGGAGCCGGTCGAGGACCCGGCCAAGGGCTATGCCAAGGGCAAGCTGAAGTTCCGCCTGCACGGCGAACGCCTTGGGGGCGGTTTCACCCTGGTGCGGATGCGTGGCGAGGGCGGCAAAAACTGGCTGTTGATCAAGGAGCGCGACGATACCGCCGGCAGTGACATCGGTGAGGAACTGTCGGTGGCCTCGGGCCGCTCCATGGACGAGATTGCCGCCGCCCCCGAGCGGGTGTGGCGCAGCGACCGCGCCGATGCGCCGGTGCTTGATCCCGGCGCGCTTGCGGGTGCCGTGGCGGCGGCGATGCCGGCCCGGCTTAGCCCCATGCTGGCAAGCCTGGCGGAGGGCGCGCCCGCCGGCGACGACTGGATCCACGAGGTCAAGCTCGACGGCTACCGTCTGCTGGCCCGCGTCGAGGCGGGTGCCTGTACCCTGTTCACCCGCAACGGCCATGACTGGACCCGCAAGTTCCCCGCCATTGCCACTGCCTGCGCCGGCTTGCCGTGCCAGCAGGCGTGGCTCGATGGCGAGGTGGTGGCGCTCGACCGCCATGGCATCTCGCGTTTCCACGACCTGCAAAGCGCCTTGTCCGAAGGTCGGGATGCCGGGCTGGTCTATCACCTGTTCGATCTGGTGTATCTCGACGGCTTCGACCTCGCCCGCGTGGAATTGGCGGAGCGCAAGCGCGTGCTCAAGGCGCTGCTGGGCGCGGCTGCCCTGCCGTTGCGCTACACCGACCATCTGGACGGCCAGGGCGAGGCGTTCCGCCGACAGGTCTGCGCCTTCGCGCTGGAAGGCATCATCTCCAAGCGCCGCACTCAGTCCTACAAACCGGGCCGGGCCAAGGACTGGCTCAAGGTTAAGTGCACCAGCCGCCAGGAATTCGTTGTCGCCGGCTGGGTTCCCCAGCAGGGCCGGCGTACCGGTGTGGGGGCGATGCTGATCGGTATCTACGACCAGGCCGGCGCCTTTGTCCCGTGCGGACGGGTGGGCACCGGCTTCGGCGAGCGCGAGGCGGCCAAGCTGGAGCAGATGCTGTCGAAACTGGTGCGGCCCGATCCGCCGTTTCCGTCCAAGGACAAGGGCGTCACTTGGGTCGAGCCGCACTTGGTCATCGAGGTTGAGTTCACCGAGTGGACGCCGGACGGCCAGTTGCGGCATCCGTCCTATCAGGGCGTCCGCCAGGATAAGGAGGCCCGCGACGTGGTGCGTGAAGGCCTATCGGCGACCGAGGGCGGGGCGGAGGGCGCCGCCGGGGACCGCCTTGCCCGCTTCCACCTGACCAGTCCCGACAAGGTGCTGTATCCCGATCAGGGCCTGACCAAGCGGGCGCTGGCTGAATACTACCTTGAGGTTGCCGAGTGGATTCTGCCCCACATCGCCGGCCGGGCGCTCACCCTGGTGCGCTGCCCGGAGGGCGCGGCGAAGTCGTGTTTCTACCAGCGTCATCCCCATCCCGGCATGCCCAGGGCCATCCGCCGCTTTCCCGACGACGACGAGGCCCTGGTGGGCGTGGACGATGTGGAGGGGCTGATCGGATTGGTGCAGATGGGCGCGCTGGAGATCCACACCTGGGGCTCCACCACCCGCGACATCGAACGGCCCGACACGCTGGTGTTCGATCTCGACCCCGACGAGGACTTGGCCTGGCCCAAGGTCATCGCCGGGGCAGGCGAAATCCGCCAACGGCTGAATGCGCTGGGGCTGGCATCCTTTGTCAAGACCACGGGGGGCAAGGGCCTGCACGTGGTGGTGCCGCTCACGCCCAAGGCCGAGTGGCCGGAGGTCAAGGCGTTCTGCAAGGCGCTGGCCGAGGCGGCGGCAAACGACAGCCCCGATGCCTACACCGCCACCATGACCAAGACGCGGCGCAAGGGCCGCATCTTCATCGATTATCTGCGCAACCAGCGGGCTGCCACTTTCGTCGCGCCCTATTCCACCCGGTCGCGCCCCGGCGCGCCGGTGGCCGTGCCCATTACCTGGGCCGAATTGGAGGGCGGCATCCGGTCCGGCCATTTCACCGTCGAGACCCTGCACCGCCGGCTGGCCAGCCTGCCCGCCGATCCGTGGAAGGACCTGCGCGAGGCCGCGCGGGAACTGCCGGCCAATTGGGAGGGGCTCATTTAAGAGGACCGTACAATGCCTGCACGTCCGTATTGGAAGGGGCACTTGCGGCTGTCGCTGGTGACCTTTCCCATTGCTCTCTACCCGGCCATCAATTCGCAGTCCAAGTTGGCCTTCCACCAGCTTGAACGCACCACCGGCCAGCGCATCCGCGAGAAGAAGGTGGTGCCCGGCAAGGACGAAGTGACCACCGAGGATATCGTCAAAGGCTATGAGTACGAGAAGGGCCGTTACGTCGTGCTGGAGGACGAGGATTTTGACAAGGTTAAGCTGGAGACCAAGAAAACGGTCGATCTGGAGCGCTTCTTCCCGGCCAGCGAGTTGGACCCGCTCTATATCGACAAGCCTTACTACGTGGTTCCCGACGGAACCTTGGCAGAGGAAGCCTTCACGGTGGTTCGCGAGGCCCTGGAGCACGAGCACCGCGCCGCGCTCGGACGGGTGGTGCTGTCGGGCCGCGAACGCCCGGTGGCCATCGTACCGCGCGACAAGGGCATGATCTGCTACACGCTGCACACCGCCGACATGATCCGCAAGGCCAGCTTGTATTTTGGCGACATCAAGGCCGGCGAACTCAATGAGGATGAGGTGGCGGTGGCCGAGACCCTGGTCAGCCGTAAGGCCGGCCATTTCGACCCGGCGGGCTTCGTCGACCGCTATCAGGAAGGCTTGCGCAAGATCATCGAGGCCAAGATCCAGGGCGAGGCCCCGCCCATCGTCGAGGAAGCGCAGCCCGGCAACGTGGTCAACCTGATGGACGCGCTGCGCCGCTCGCTGGAGGCCGAGACCGGCGCCCCCGCCGGTGGGGGGGGAGGGGACGCGGCGCCGGCGAAGAAGACGCGGAGCCGCAAGAAGGCCTGATGCCAAGGTGCAATGACCCGGCTCATCGCACCTTGGTCGGTCGCAAGTGCGACCGCGCGGCGCGTGAGGGCGGCGCTGATCGGCTACGATCAGCGTGACTTGGTATGATCTACGGGCACGGATGCTTGGCGTTGCGGCTGTCGCACAGCCCCACGGTCTTGGCGAACTCGCCCCATTCCTTGAGCATGTCGGGTGGGAAGGCTGGGTTCTCGCTTTTGCCGAAGGCTGGGCCGCGCCATTGGCGCTGCACCACATACAGCGCGTCGCGGCCGCGGATGGCCTGAACCAGCACGAAGCCGCCCTGGCCCGAGGCGCGGCCCTTGGTGCAGGTCACCGTCACCGTGGCCGCCGGATAGCCGTTGATCTGCGACTCGGTAACCGGGCCGGGGCCGGCGGCTTCGCAATTGTCGCGGCTATAGGCGATGATCCCCTCGACGAAGGCCCGCGCCGGCTGCTCGCTGCCGGGATAGGCCTGCAAGGTGATGGACTGGCTCCATTGCTTGTCGCTTTCGCCCGGCGGGAACAGGCGGGTGACGATCATCTTGTCGTTGCGCTGCACCGGCACCGGAATCCAGTTGGCGGGCGGGCTCAGCAACAGGTGCTCGCCCAATTGCTGGTTTTGCGCCCAGGCGGGGGCGGCCAAGACCAGCGTCAGGATGAAGGCGGGCAGGCGCATCGTGATCTCCTCAATAGGCCTTGGCGAGGGCGTGGCGCACCACCTTGCGCATGATGGTGGGCAGGGCCTGGTCGCCCAACTGGTCGAGCGGGCACCAGATGCCGCGCGCCAGCGGATTGGCCCCGGCGCGCGCCGCCACCAGCCGCAGTTCCAGGTGGAAATGGGTGAAGGTGTGACGCACCACCCCGGGTAGCAGCCGCCACTCGGCGGACAGCGGCTGTTCGGCGCGGGCCGCGTCCAACTCCCAGGTGCTCTCGCGCCACGTGGTGGACGGCACCTCCATCATGCCGCCCAGCAGGCCCTGGGGCGGGCGGCGGCGCAGCAGCACGGCGCCGTCCTTGCGCACGGTCCAGAACGCCAGGCCGTGGCGGGTGGGGCGCTCGGCCTTCTCTACCTTGGCCGGCAGCGAGGCTTCGATGCCCTGGCGCCGGGCGTCGCAGGCATCCATCCACGGGCAGATGCCGCAGGCCGGGTTGCGCGGCGTGCACACGGTGGCGCCCAGATCCATCACCGCCTGGGCATAGTCGCCGGCGCGCTGGTCCGGGGTCAGGGTGGCGGCGAGGGCCTTCAGGGCTTTTTTGGCGGCGGGCAGCGGCTCGGTGACGGCGAAGATACGGGCCATCACCCGTTCCACATTGCCGTCCACCACGGTGGCCTTGCGGCCGAAGGCGATGGCGGCGATGGCGGCCGCCGTGTAATCGCCCACCCCCGGCAGCTTGCGCAGGCCGTCCTCGTCGTCGGGAAAGCAGCCCTCGCGCCAGCCGGCGACGACCTTGGCGCATTCATGCAGATTGCGGGCGCGGGCGTAATAGCCCAGGCCGGCCCAGGCATGCATGACGTCCTCGACCGGGGCGGCGGCGAGGTCGTGGATGGTCGGCCAGCGTTCCAGAAAGCGCAGGAAATAGGGCGCCACCGCCTGCACCGTGGTCTGCTGCAGCATCACTTCCGACAGCCATACCCGGTAGGGATCGGCGTATTCGCCCGGCCGCGCCCGCCAGGGCAGCACACGGGCGTTGCGGTCGTACCAGGAGAGTAGGCGCTGAGAGAGAAGGGTGGGGGCGTGCGAGGGCATGGCGGAAGGATAAAGGAAGTCGTATCCTCGCCGCCATGGCGAAGAGTCCTGCTCCCAGATCCGACGACGACCGCCGCATGCGCGGCATGGTGTCGATCGCCGTGCCCGCCGACAGGGTGACCAAGCCGGTCTTCGGCAAGCACGGCTTCGCCTCCGGCGCGCTGGTGGTGGATTGGCCGGCCATCGTCGGCTCGGCGGTGGCGGCCCACACCCTGCCGCTGCGCATCCGCTTCTCGCCCCAAGACCGCTCCGACGGCACGCTGGAGATCAAGGTGTCGTCTTCGGCCTTCGCCACCGAGATCCAGCACCTGGAACCGCTGATCCTCGACCGCATCAACGGCTATTTCGGCTGGAAGGCGGTGGCCCGCCTCAAGCTCAGGCACGGTCCACTGCCCAAACGCGACAAGGCCGGCAAGCCGCTGCCCCCCGAACCCGCCCCCGAGGCGGCGGCCCGGCTCAGCGCGGTGCTCGACAAGGTCGAGGATCCGGGGTTGCGCGAAGCGCTGGAGCGGCTGGGCAAGTACGTGGCGGCACGCAAGGGCTAGGCCCGCCCCCGTGACTCTCCTTGCCCCGCCCCGCGCGTGCTCCTAATATCCCGCACTTCGAAGTGCCTAAGGAGGTGCAAGGTGAAGACCCTCGTCCGTCTGTTCGCTGTGGTGGTTGGGCTGTATGCCGGGGCGGCTGTGGCCGCCGACAAGGTCGAGACCTTCCCCATCGACCAGGTCATGGGCAAGGCGGACGCGCCGATCACCATCATCGAATACGCCTCGACCACCTGCGGTCACTGCGCCAACCTGCACAAGAACACCCTGCCCAAGATCAAGTCGGAATGGGTCGATACCGGCAAGGCCAAGCTGATCTACCGCGACTTCCCCACCGGCCCGGCGGGTCTGTCCATCGGTGCCTCGATGATCGCCCATTGCTCGGGCCCCGACCGCTATTTCGGCGTGCTTGGCCTGATCATGGAGCAGCAGGACAAGTGGATGCAGGCGGCCAATCCCCTGGATGCGCTCAAGAAGCTGGTGCGCATCGCTGGCCTGACCTCGGAAGACGTGGACGCCTGCCTCAAGCGCCAGGATCTCGCCAGCGCCATTCAGGAACGCGCCCGCGCCGGCGCCAAGGCCTATGACGTGGAATCCACCCCCACCCTGGTCATCAATGGCAAGGTGGTGCCGGGCGCGCTCCCCTACGAGGAATTCGACAAGATCCTCAAGGCCGCCAAGTAAGCCTGACGGCTGGCCGCGTCGGGGGCGCGGATATTGATCCAGTTCACCAAGCTACGTCTGTCGGGGTTCAAATCCTTCGTCGATGCCACCGAGCTTCTGATCGAGCCGGGCATGACGGGGGTGGTTGGCCCCAACGGATGCGGCAAGTCGAACCTGATCGAGGCGCTGCGCTGGGAGATGGGCGAGACGTCGGCGCGCCAGATGCGCGGCGGCGAGATGGACGACGTCATCTTCGGCGGCACCTCGGGCCGCCCGGCCCGCAATCTGGCCGAGGTGGGTGTCAGCCTCGACAATTCCCGCCGCACCGCCCCGCCCCAGTATGAAATCGACGAGCTTGAGGTCATCCGCCGCATCGAGCGCGGCAACGGCTCCAATTATAGAGTGAACGGCAAGGACGTGCGCGCCCGCGACGTCCAATTGCTGTTTGCCGACGCCGCCACCGGCGCCCGCTCGTCGGGTCTGGTCAGCCAGGGCCGCGTCGGCGCGCTGATCAATGCCAAACCCTCCGAGCGCCGGAGCCTGCTGGAAGAAGCCGCCGGCATCTCCGGCCTTTATTCCCGCCGCCACGAGGCCGAGCTAAGGCTCAAGAACGCCGAAGGCAACCTCGAACGCCTCGACGATGTGCTCGCCACCCTGGACGAGCAGTTGCGCTCGCTGCAGAAGCAGGCGCGCCAAGCCCAGCGCTACCGCACGATCAGCGAGACAATCAAGGCCATCGAAGCCCAATTGCTCTACTTGCAATGGCTGGAGGCGCTGTCCACCATCGACGCGGCCCGCGCCGCCATGAAGGAGGCCGACTTCAAGGTCGAGGAAGCCACCGAGCTGGCTGCCCTGGCGGCAACCAAGCAGGCCGAGATGGCGGCGGGCCTGCCCGATTTGCGCCGTCAGGATGCCGAGATCCAGGGCGCCTTTCAGCGCCTGCTGGTCGAGCGCGAGCAATTGGAAAGCGAGGCGGGCCGGCTGGCGGAGATCCGGCGGGATCTGGAAAGTCGCCTGAACCAGGCCGCCAGCGACCTCCAGAAGGAACATGCCCGCGCCGCCGACGCCGAGGGCGCCGTGGCCCGCCTCGCCGACGAGGAAGAGGCCATCCGCGACGCCGCCGAAGGTGAGGAAGAGGCCCGGCTCGACGCCGATGCCACCGTGGAGGCCGCCGCCCTGGGCGTGGCTGAGGTGGAAAAGGACCTGTCGCGGGTCATGGAGGAGGTGGCCGCCGCCGACGCCGAGCGCGCCGCCGCTTTGCGCCGCCTGCAAGAGGCCGAGACCCGCCGCGACCGCCTGAAGGAGCGCGTGGTCCAGGTCGAGTCGCAGAAGGCCCAGGCCGAGCAGGAAGGCGTGGACCGCGCCGACCTGACCGGCGCCGAGATGGAGCTGGAATCCGCCCTCGAATATCTGGAGGAAAGCCGGGCCGAGGCCGAGGAATGGGACAAGAGGCGCGTGCACGCCCTAGCCGCCCGCGAATCCGCCCGCGATGCCTTCCAGGCCGCCTCGACTGCGCGCTCGCGTATCAAGGCCGAGGCCGAGGCACTAAATAGTGTGCTTGCGCAGGTGAAGGCCGGCGACCACCCGCCGGTCCTCGATGCCATCAGCGCGGCCGGCGGCTACGAGCCCGCGCTCGCCGCCGCCTTGGGCGAGGATTTGACTGCATCGCTGGATATTGCCGCGCCGCTGCACTGGCAGGCCTTGGGAGCGCTCGACAATGCCCCCGCTCTGCCCGCCGGCGCCGACCCGCTGGCACGCTTCGTCACCGCGCCGCCGGCTCTGTCGCGCCGCCTGTCCCAGGTGGGGGTGGTGGCCTCGGTGGCGGAGGCCGAAGCTCTCCGTCCCGTTCTGGCCGCCGGCCAGCGCCTGGTCACCCGCGAGGGCGACCTGATCCGCTGGGACGGCTACACGGCCCGCGCCGGTGCGCCCAGCCCCATGGCCCTGCGCCTCGCCCAGCGCAACCGCCTGCGCGAGCTGGAGGCCCGCCTCGAAGATGCCGAGCTGGGGGTGGAGGAGGCCGAGGGGCTGGTTGAGGCCGCGACCCAGGCGGTCGAGGAGGCCACCGGCAACGAACGCGCCGCCAAGGATGCGGTCAAGCGGGCGGAAGCCGAGACCGCCAAGGCGCGCGATATCCACGCCAAGCTGGCCCAACGCTTCGCCGCCTTCGAGTCGCGTCTGGCCGGCCGCATCGAGCAGGCCGACGCCGCCCACGCCGACCTGGAAGAGGCCGAGGGCGATCTGATGGAGGCGCGCGAGACCGTCGCCGGCTTTCCCTCCACCGCCGATGCGGGCCGGGACAAGGTCAACACCCTGCGCGCCGATCTGGCCGAGCGCCGGTCGGCCCTGGTCGAGGCGCGTTCGGCGCTGGACCGCATCGTGCGTGAGGCTGGGGAGCGCAAGCGCCGTCTCGATTCTATTGCCGGCGATATTGAATCGTGGCGCCGCCGTGCCGACAGCGCCCGCTCCCATGTGGAGGAGCTGGAGGAGCGCCGCGAGGCGGTGATGGCCGAATTGGAGCGCCTGGCCC
>JAEZFE010000095.1 GCA_023437865.1 Pseudomonadota bacterium
GGCGCTGACGGTCGAGGGCGAGGCGTTTCTGCCGCGCGCCCGCTGCATCCTGGCCGAAGTGACCGAAGCCGAGGCTTCGATCGCCAGTGACGACCGCCCGCTCAGCGGCTTTCTGCGCGTCACCGCCTCGGCGGGGTTCGGGCGCACCCATGTGGCGCCGCTGGTGGCGGAATTCCAGCGCCAGCATCCCGACCTTCGGGTCCACCTGCTGTTGACCGACACCGTGCTGGATCTGGTGGAGGAAAACATCGACGTGGCACTGCGGTTCGGCGTGCTGGCCGATTCCCGGCTGTCGGCGCGACGTCTGGCGGCCAATTGGCGGGTAGTGTGCGCCACCCCCGATTACTTGGAGCGTTATGGCCGCCCTACCGTTCCGGCCCAGCTAGGCGAGCACGAATGCCTGGTCATCGGTCCCGGCAACGAGCGGGTGTGGGAATTCCTTGGCCCGGAGGGCAAGACCGCCGTGCGGGTAGGTGGGCGGCTGGCCAGCAATAACGGTGAGGTGATCCACGCCTGGGCGCTGGCTGGCTTGGGGCTGGCCCTGAAATCGCTATGGGATGTGGAGGGCGATATGGCGGTGGGCCGCCTGGTGTCGGTGCTTGACGACTGGCGCTCGCCCGACACCGCGCTGCATGCGGTCAGCCCGGTGGCGCGCGGCCAGTCGCCACGCGTGCGCCGGTTCACCGATTTCCTGGCCGCGCGCTTGCCGCGCTTACCCTAGACCTTGGGCGAGGGGAACAGCGCCTTGAGCTCGGACCAGCCGGGGCTCGACGCGGTGCGTGCCGGGCGGGACACGCGCGCCGAGGCCTCTTCGATCTTGGCGATGCGCTCGGTGGTGCCGGGATGGGTCGAGAACAGCGAGGTGGTGGCCGATCCCTCGGGATGCAGCTTCAGCAGGGTACGGAAGAAGTCGTCGGCGCGCTCGGGGTCGTGGCCGGTCTGCTGGAAGATCTTCAGGATGTGCGAATCGGCCTCGAATTCGTTGGCGCGCGAATAGCCGGTCAGGATCATGGTGTAGAGCGGGCCTTCGAGCGCGGTCAGCACTTCGCCGCCCAGGGCACCGCCGCCCAGCCAGCCCGACAGCGCCTCCTTGCCCAGGCCGCCCACCGAGGTGATCAGCGCCTGGTTGCGGATCTGCGACAGCGAATGGCCGTGATCGGCGTGACCGACCTCATGGGCGATGACCGAGGCCAACTCGTCGGGGTGGGCACACTGGCGCACCAGTTCGGAATTTACCGCGATCTTGCCGCCGGGCAGCGCCCAGGCGTTGACCTGCTTGTTGTCCACCAGGGTCACTTCCCACGGCAGGCTCTTGCGGTCGGCGGCGGCCAGGATCGGCTGGGCGAATTTGCGCAGGGCTTCCTGGGCGTTGCGGTCGGGATAGGTGCCGCCCGACTTGGTCAGGTATTCCGGGTAGAAGCTTTCGCCCATCTTGATCTCGTCGCCCTCGCCGGCGGCGTAGGCGCCGATCACCTGGGTGGCGCCGCTGATCAGCGAGCCGAGGTTGAACTGGGCGCGGGCGGGCAGCGCGGTGGCGGCACCTGCGGCGGCCAGGAGCAGGGTTCGGCGGGAGATGGTCACGGATGTCAGCCCTTCGTCTTAACCATAGCGGCCATCACCGTAGCGGCGCCGGCACGCGTCTTGTCGAAGTGATATATCCCGGTGCCATGGTAATGCACGAGGTAAAGTTTGCACCCGGCGTCGGTACCCATGCGCTGAGGCCGGATGCCGGAGGGAGGCGGTATGCGCCCCGTCTCGAAGTTAGGCATCCTATCCGATTTCGCGGGAGAGGCAGGCCGGCCAGTCCGGGTGAGAACCATACCGAAGGTTGCGGTGGGCACTCTCCTACCCCAATGGGTCTTGCAACCTCAGGGCGGAAAGGCGCCAAATGCTGCTACGGGGAAGGCCCGATCGGCAGACAGATAAGAGCCCTTGAAGGCTCCATTTCCGCCCACCCGCTGGAGCGGCCACTGCCGGCGCTTTCCTGTCAGAGGGAGGTGTCCGATGATCCTGGAACTGTCCGTGCTGGGCGGCGCCGCCGCTCTGCTGTTGATCGCCATCCGGCTGCGGCGTGAAGGCGTCCTGCTGGCCGCGGTTACGGCCTACACCAATACCACCATCTGGCTGTTGCACCGGGACCTGGCGTTCGTCTTGCCCGCCTTGAGCATCGCCATCGCGCTGGGGCTGATGGGGATCGTGCTCACCCTGCGCATCGGCGAGGTGGCGACACCCAGCGTCACAAAGCGTCACAGGGCGACTATAATAACTCCAAATAAAATGATGGAGGCGGAGAGTATAGGGCCATAGCCGTATTGCATTCATTTTGGGTCGGGCGATACATTTGGGCCATGCCAAACATGGATCGACACCACATGTCCCCGGACCATGCCCAGCCTGACTGCTTTCCTGCCCGCATTGCCCGTGCCGGGCATCATGTGGACCGGGGCGAATGGGCCAGCGGTCACGCCATCCTGGCGGGCCTGCGCAGTTGCGCGGTCCGCCGTGGCTGTCGGTTCAGCGACGGTTGCGCCGCCGCCGCCGAACTTCTGCTGTGCGACCTCCGCGGGCTGGTTGGTGGCGGAAAGGGGGCGGCCGCGTCCCAAAGCTGACACGCGACCCTGCCGGGCCGCACGGGTTATCCCTTTGCGTAAGCCCGCCGCCGCAAAGGAGTAAACCATGAAGACCCAGACCATTCTCAAGGCCTTCGCCCTCGATCTCTGCGCAGCCGCTATCGGCGTTTCCATCATCGCGGTGCCGATGATGTTCATGCAGGCCGTCGCGTAGGTCGCGCCGCCGCCCCGCAGGGGCCCGTGACCGTGTCAGTCGAGGCCATGCCCGGGATGCTTGCGGGCATGAGCTTCGTCTTCCAGGTGCATTTCCAGCCATATGCCGTTCAGGATGGCGGCCAGCGCCGCCAGCGTGACGCCCAGTACCCAGGCGAAGTACCACACGGCTCCTCTCCCTAATAAAGATGCGATCCACCGCTCTCGATGTGGCTTTCGGTAATCTTGCCGCGCAGCACCCGGTAGACGAACAGGGTGTAACTGGCGACCACCGGCAGCACCACCACAGTGGCGACCAGCATGATGAACAGGGTCAGCGGGCTCGATGACGAATCCCATACCGTCAGGCCGTGGTCGGGCTGCGCCGAGCTGGGCAGGATGAACGGGAACAGCGACAGCCCGGCAGTTGCGACCACGCCCAGAACCGCCGCCGCGCTGGCGACGAAGGCCCAGCCAGGATAGCGCTTCAGCGTCAGCGTGAAGGCCGCCGCCGGGCCAAGAAAGCCCAACGCCGGCGCCAGCATCATCCACGGATAGTCCACGTAGTTGGTCAGCCAGCCGCCGGGATCGCGCGCCACCTTCTTCAGCAGCGGATTGGACGGCCCGTCGGCCAGCAGGCCCGACACCACCAGATGGCCCTCGATCCGCGTCGCCACCCAGAATCCGGCCAGTGCGAACAGCATCACCAGCGCCAGCGCGCCCACCAGCACGGCGCGGCGTGCGCGCTCTTCGATAAGGCCTTCGGTCTTGAGCGCCAGGAAGCTGCCGCCGTGCATGACCAGCATGGCCAGGCTGACCGCCCCGCACAGCAAGGCAAACGGTTTCAGCAGGTCGAACAGCACGCCGCCTGAGAACACCACCCGCAGTTCGGGGGTGAAATGGAACGGCACGCCCAGCAGCAGATTGCCCATGGCGACGCCGAAGATGATGGTGGGCACGAAGCCGCCGATGAACAGCGCCCAGTCCCACACCCGGCGCCACACCGTGTGCTCGACCTTGTTGCGGAAGTCGAAGCCGACCGGGCGCAGGATCAACGCCGCCAGCACCAGCAGCAGCGGGATGTAGAAGGCCGAGAACGCGGTGGCGTAAAGCGGCGGCCAAGCGGCGAAGGCGGCCCCGCCGCCCAGAATCAGCCAGACCTGATTGCCGTCCCACACCGGGCCGATGGAATTGATGACCACGCGCCGCTCGATTTCAGTGCGCGCCACGAAAGGCAGCAGGATGGCGACGCCCATGTCGAAGCCGTCCATCACCGCAAAGCCGATCAGTACCAACCCGAGCAGCGCCCACCAGGCCAGTCTCAGCACTTCGTAATCGAGCGGCACGGTCATGGCCTCACTCCTCCGCCACCAGCGCTTCGGCACTGGCCCTGGGGCGCCGGGCGGCGGCAGGGCCGGGCGACAGGGTGGGGCCCTTGCGGACGTATTTGACCAGCAGGAACAGGTCGACCACCAGCAGCGACGAGTAAAACAGCACAAAGGCGGCCAGCGAGGTCCATACCTGAGTGGTGCTGACCGAGGAGGCCGACAGGAAGGTCGGCAATACGCCGTCGATGGTCCAGGGCTGGCGGCCATGCTCGGCGACGAACCAGCCCACTTCGTTAGCGACCCATGGCAGCGGCAGGCTGAGGAACGCCAGCCGCAGTAGCCAACGTTTGTCGAACCTGCGGATGGTGCTGGCCCACAGGCACAATGCGAACAGGGTGATGAACCAGAACCCGCACGCCACCATGACGCGGAACGTCCAGAACAACGGCGCCACGCTGGGCACCGTGTCCAGTGCGGCGCGGCGGATCTGCTCTGGCGTCGCCTTGCGCGGATCGTCCACGTAGCGGCGCAGCAGCAGGCCGAAGCCCATATCGTTCACGTGCGCCTGCAAGTCTTCGCGCGCGGCACGGTCGTCGCGGTTGGCGCGCAATCGCTCAAGTGCGTCGATGGCGCGGATGCCGCTTTTCACCCGATACTCATTGATCTCGACCAGATCACGGATGCCGGGCAGGGTCTCGCTGACCGAGCGGGTAGCGATCAGCCCCAGCACCCAGGGGATGTGGATGGCGGCGCCGGTCTCCATCTTTTCCTGGTCGGGGAAGCCGAACAGGGTGAACGGGGCGGGGGCCGGTTCGGTGTCCCACATGGCCTCCATGGCGGCGATCTTCATCTTCTGGTGCTCGCCCGCCACGTAGCCTGATTCGTCGCCCAGCACCACCGAGGACAGGGACGCCGCCATGCCGAAGGCCGAGGCCACGGCGAAACTGCGCTTGGCGAAGTCCACGTGACGGCGCTTGAGCAGGAACCAGGCGGAAATCGACAGCACGAACATGGCGCCGGTAACATAGCCGCCGCTGACGGTATGGACGAATTTGGCCTGGGCGACCGGGTTGAAGAACACTTCGCCCAGCGACGCCAGTTCCATGCGCATGGTGTCGGGGTTGAAGATTGCGCCCACCGGGTTCTGCATCCAGGCGTTGGCTACCAGGATCCACATGGCCGACATCGACGACCCCAGGGCCACCAGCCAGGTGACGAGCAGGTGGACCGGCGGCTTCAGCTTGTCCCAGCCGAAGAAGAACAGGCCGACGAAGGTGCTTTCGAGGAAAAACGCGGTCAGCCCCTCCAGCGCCAGCGGGGCGCCGAAGATGTCGCCGACGAAATGCGAGTAATAGGCCCAGTTGGTGCCGAACTGGAATTCCATGGTGATGCCGGTGGCGACCCCCATGGCGAAGTTGATGCCGAACAGCTTGCCCCAGAAC
>JAEZFE010000203.1 GCA_023437865.1 Pseudomonadota bacterium
GTCGCGGGCATTGACCGCCAGGTTGATGATGACCTGATCGAACTGGCCGGGATCCACGCGAATCAGCCCGAGCTGGCGGCCGTGCACCATCTTGAGTTCGATGGTTTCGCCCAGCAGACGGCGCAGCAGGTTGTTGAGCTCGGCCAGGGCGTCGGTCACGTTCAGCAGACGCGGCTGCAACGCCTGGCGGCGCGAGAAGGCCAGCAACTGGCGCACCAGCGAGGCGGCACGGTTGGCATTCTGCTTGACCTGCATGATATCGGCGAAGCTGGGATCGCCCGCGCCATGACGCTGCAGCAGCAGGTCGCAGAAGCCGATCATCGCCGTCAGCAGATTGTTGAAATCGTGCGCCACGCCGCCGGCCAACTGGCCCATGGCCTGCATCTTCTGCGACTGGGCGAACTGAATTTCCAGGTTGCGCTGCTCGGTGGCATCGATGAAGTGGACGATCAGGCCCGATATGTCGCCATCCTCGTGGGTGGGACTGACGAACAATTGGGCGATCAGGTCGCGCCGCCCTTTGAGACCCACTTCAAGATGGGTACCCGGCAGCGAGCCAAGGATGACCCTGGCAAGCTGTTCCGCCGCCTGCGGGCGCTGATCGTCGGCGATGTAATCGGTCAGCAGGCGACCGGCGATGCCGTCATGGTCGATGCCCATCATGGCCTGGAACGCCAGATTGCAGGTGCCGATGGTGCCGTCCAGCTCGATCAGCGCGATACCGACCGGGGCATCATCGAACAGCCAGCGGAAGCGGCGCTCGGCGGCGCGCAGCGCCCGTTCCCACTGATGCTCGGGCACCATGTCGCGCACCACCACCGACCGGGTGCGGATCTCGCCGCCATCGTCGAACACCGAATGGGCCAAGAGGGCCTGGAACACCTCGCCGCCACGCCCGACCAGACGCAATTCGGTGCGCTCTTCCTCGGGATCGGGGACAGTGCCCAGCACGTCGGCCAGATTGCGCCCGACCAGTTCTGAGGGAGTACGGCCCAGCCACTCGGCCAGACGGTGGTTAACCGAGCGGATGATGCCGTCAGAATCGGCGGAATAGCAGCCCACCGGCAGGAAATCGACGAAATCCGCCAGCCACTCGTTGTCGCGCCGCAGCGTCTCCTCAATGGCGCGGCGCGCGGTGACCTCCTCGGCGAACCACGCCACGGCGCCCATGCCGGCGGGGCGGACTTCCAGCGCCAGCCATTCACGTGTCCCGCCATCGGCGGACACCGCCACTTCCGTCCTGCGCACAGCACCGACCAGGGCCGCAGCGGCGAGGCGCTCCAACTCGGCCAGCGCGCGGTCATCGGTGCCGGCACGCTCGGCCAGCAGCGCCAGCGGGTTGGCGGCGGCCCCCAATAACCGCTTGCCCGCATGGTTGCGGAAAATCTCGGCACCGCCAGCGCCGACGATCAAACAGGCACGGGAATCGGAGTCAAGGGCACCGGACAGGAAACAGGCGTGGGAGGCATGGCCCCTCACCTCGATCCAGCGACGGACCAGTACGCCCGCAGCGGCCAGGGCAGCGGCGGCCGAAGCCGAGACGGGAACCAGCAAAGGGCCGCCATCAACGATTGCCAGCCCCGCCAAAGCCGACACCGTCGCCCCCAGGACCCAGGGCAACGGGCTGGTCCACCACTCAGTTCGCACGTTGGCCCTTCAGCCGCATGACGTAGCCGATCACTTCGGCAACAGTCTTGTAGTGCTCCGGCGGAACCTCCTGGTCAAGCTCGACGGTGGCGTAGAGGGCGCGCGCCAAAGGAGGGTTCTCAACGATCGGCACATCATTGTCGGTGGCAAGATCGCGGATGCGCTTGGCGATCAAATCGGCACCCTTGGCGACCAATATGGGGGCATCCATGGTCTCGGGCTCATATTTCAGCGCTACCGCGTAGTGGGTCGGATTGGTGATGACCACGTTGGCCTCGGGCACCGCAGCCATCATGCGCTTGCGCGCGCGCTGCATGCGCAAGGAGCGGATACGCGCCTTGACCTGGGGATCGCCTTCCTGCTGCTTGTGCTCGTCCTTCACCTCCTGCTTGGTCATCTTCATCTTCTCCATCCAGCGCCAGTGCTGGAACAGGTAATCGCCGATGACCATGGCGGCCACCGCCAGCACGGTGACGAAGATGAGCCAGTAGAGGTGATCGTGGAGGTATTCCAGCAGATCTGGCAGTTCGACAGTGGCTAGATTCTGGAATTCGGGCAGATGGCGCCACACCAGCCAGAACAGCAGGCCGCCGACCACCGTCAGCTTGATCAGCGCCTTCACCAATTCCATCAGCTGGACCACCGAGAACATGCGCTTGGCGCCTTCCAGCGGGTTCACTTTCTTGAAATCGGGCGCCAGCTTCTTGGGCACCCACAGGAAGCCCTTGGTTTGCGCCAGCGAAACCCCCAGCGTCAGCACCACGACCACTGCCATCGGGACGGCCATGATCTTGAAAGCACCGAGCGCCAAGTGGAAAGACATCTGGCTCAGCGAGCCCGAATCCATGGAAAAGGCGTGCGGATGCTCGATCAGAGGCACCATCAGCTGCTGGAAATCGCGCGCGATCCCCGGCGCCAGCATGCCGACGATGATCAGACCGGCCAACAACGAGGCAAAAATCTTTGCCTCGGCGGATTGAACGACGTTGCCTTCCTTGCGCGCCTCGTCGAGCTTTTTACCTGTTGGCTCTTCTGTTTTGTCGTCCGAATCCTCGGCCATGGGCTACCTCGCCACGAACGGCATGAGACTGGCTTCGAAGAAGCGAAGAAAGACGATGACCATGACTGGCAGGGCCACCATCAGCATCCACAAGCCGGAAAACACCTGCAACGGCAGTGCGACGAAGAACACCTGGATCTGTGGCGCCAGACGCGACAGCAGGCCCAGCCCCACGTAGAAGACCAGTCCATAGACGAGCAGCGGCGCCGCCAGCCTGACGCCGACGCCGAAGCTTTCCGACAGCATGTGCGACAGCGTTTCGGAGAAATCGCTAAGCGGCAGCGGCTGGCCGGGCACGAAGGTGGCGTAGGAATCCACCAGCGCGTGAATCATCAGGTGGTGCATGTCGGTGGCGAACAGTGCCAGCAGCGCCACGTTGGCAAGGAAAGCGGTCAGCGTTGAACTTTGCTGCTCGGCCACGATGTCATACGAAAAAGCATTAGTCAGGCCGATCTGAAAGCCGATGAAGGTGCCAGCGACGTTCATGGCACTCATTACCACCTGGGTGACGAGACCCAGGAACACGCCAACCAGCACCTCACCGCCGATTAACAGCATCAGCGCGCCCAGATGGCGCGGCAGATTGGGGTATAGCGGGCCCACGATGGGAAGCAGGACTAGGGACAGCGCCAGCGCCAGGATCAGGCGGATCCGGACGGAGACCACGGTGCCGCCGAAGCCGGGGAACAGCATCAACGCCGCGCCGATGCGCGTGAACACCATGAAGAAGCGATAGATGTCGAGGGTCAGGATCTCGTTGAGGACTGACCCGCTCATCCGCCGCCTGCCACCGCGCGATCCAGCATGGCCTTCCAGAAATCGTTCATGGTGTTGAGCATGAACGGCAGGAACAGCAGTAGCGAGCCGAAGACCAGCAGCACCTTCGGCACGAAGGTCAAGGTCTGCTCTTGAATCTGGGTCAGGGTTTGCAAGATCGAAATGACCAGGCCCACCGCCAGCGCGGTGAGCAGCGGCGGCGCTGAGACGATCACCAGCGTGGTGATGCCATGGCGCGCGATGTCGATCAGCTCTGCCTCGGTCATGGAAAATGGCCCCTTGGGCTCCGGGCGGGAGCTCCGCCCCCTGGGCTCACGCTCGCATGCGCGAGCGGGGCCCACGTGGGGAGCATACATCCACAAGATGCCGGCGAAGCCCGCGGGGCCCCGTCGCGCTGCCCCGTCATTAGATCGGCATGCGCATGATTTCTTGGTAGGCGTTGATGACCTTGTCGCGGACGGTCACGACGGTCTCCAGCGTCATCTCGGCGTTGGTGACGGCCGCGACCACTTCGCGGATGTCGGCCTTACCGGCAATGGCGGCGGCGGATTGCGTCTCCGCTTCCTTCATGGAGCCCACCGCAACCTTGGCGGCGTCCTTGAGCACGGCGGCGAAGTCGGTGCCCGGCACCGGCGCGGGCGTGTCGCGCGCCTCCATGGCGTCGCCGGCCTTGGCAAAGGACTGATAGGCGTTGATGGCGTCGGTGATGCGGGTCATGACGTCGTTTTCCTAAATGAGCTCGGGCCTAGCGGAGCATTTCAACGGTGCGCGACAGCAATTGCTTCGACGAGGTGATCACAGCCAGATTCGCCTCGTAGGAGCGCTGGGCCTCGCGCATGTCCATCATCTCGATCAGCGGATTGACGTTGGGAGCCAGCACATAGCCGTCCTTGTCGGCGGCGGGATGCTTCGGGTCGTAGCGGCGCTGAAACTCGGACTGGTCGGGGCGCACCTTGTCGACCTTCACGGTCTGCACGCCGTTGGCACGGTCCAACTCGTTCTTGAACGACACCACCTTGCGGCGATAGGGCTGGCCGTCCGGGGTCTGCGCCAGGCTGTCGACGTTGGCGAGGTTCTGGGAAATGACACGCAGGCGCTCGCTCTGGGCCTTCATGCCCGACAGCGCAATGCGGGAGCTTTTCTGCAGTTCGTCCATGGCCTAGTCCTACATACCCTTGCCAAGCGCGGTGCGGATCATTTTGTACTGCTTCTGGAACAGCGAAGCGGCGGTATCGTAAGCGGTCTTGGCCTCGCCGATCTTGGCGATCTGCTCCTCCAGCACCACGGCATTGCCGTCGGGCGAGGATTCGAACGCCTTTTTCTGGCTCACCACGTTGATGGTATCGGCAACGACCGGCTGAACATGGAGCGGATTAGTCACCGCCACCTGGACCGGCTGCTGGGTCTGGCCCAGCACGGTCTTGAAGTCGAAAGGCTTAAGATCGTTGGGAACGTATTTCGGGGTGTTGGCGTTCACCACGTTCTCGGACAGGACTTCCTGGCGCTTCGCCACCCAGTCCATCCGGCCCCTGGCAAGGGCGACTACGCTCAGCTTGTCGAACATGGCACCAGCCCCTCGAAACCCTGGGGGAATCCCCATCGGACACCACTATGCCCGGACGCCCTTAAAAAACGGTGAATCCGCGCATTTGGCAGTTTTAACCGTTCTTTAAGCGCGCCCGCCGGAGACTCGGAGTCTAACGGCTTTCAGTGCGGATGGGAACCTTGATGGGCCGAGACCTGTGGGACGAAGAGGGCGAAGCCGAACCCGCCACGCCGCCCAGGCGTCAGGTCGCGGTGGCCCTGGAATACGACCCCAACGCCGCCGACGCGCCGCGGGTGACCGCATCGGGCAAAGGGGCCCTGGCCGAGCAGATACTGAATATCGCCTTCGCCAACGGTGTGAAAGTCAGGACCGACCCCGATCTCGCCCAGGTGCTGGCGGCGGTCGAGGTTGACACCGTGATCCCCATCGAGGCCTTCGCGGCGGTGGCGGAAATCCTGGCATACGTCTATCGGGCCAACAATCAGGCGGTCCCCACCAAGACCGTCAACAACGCGGAAACAGCATGACCACCGCCGCCGCCACCGCCACCCAGTTGCGCGAGGAATTGGACAAGGCCGCCTCGCTCGTCCTCACCGCCCGGCGGCTGCTCGGCACCGGCACCATGGTCGATCTGTCGGCCTTGGAGGGCAAGGTGCGCTTCATCTGCGAGCAGCTTGCCGGCATGGACCGCGATTGCGGCCGTCCGCTTCTGCCCGTCATGGAGGCGTTGATCGGCGACCTGGACAGCCTGGCCCAGGCCATCCAGGATCGCACCGAGCCGCCGCCCATGCATCGCGCCAGCGCCTACCAGACGCCCCCCGGCGGAGCCTGACCGCCCATGGACGCTCCGGTCTATTTGCGCTTCATTGCCTCGCTGGTTCTGGTCCTCGGACTGATCCTCGGCCTGTTATGGCTCTTGCGCCGCTTCGGGGTTGGCGGCATGGTCGCCCGTCCCGGCGCGCGCCGCCGGTTGGCGGTGGTGGAAACCATGGCGCTGGACGGACGGCGCCGGCTGGTGTTGGTCCGCCGTGACGATGCCGAACACCTGCTGCTTGTCGGCGGCCCCGCCGATCTGGTGATTGAAACAGGAATAAGGCCTCCCGAGGCCGAGAAGGAGAACCAGGTATGATCCGACGTTGGCCCAGCCTGCTGGCGCTGGCCGGTCTGGCGGTGGTGGCGGGCGCCGCGCTCGCCTTTCCGGCCCAGGCGCAGCAGGTGACGCTGGACCTGGGGGCCGGCGGCGGCGGCGGCAATCCCAACAGCACCACGTTGCGGGTCATCCAGCTGATCGCGCTCACCACCATCCTGTCGGTGGCGCCGTCCATTCTGGTCATGGTGACCTCGTTCACCCGCATGGTCATCGTGCTGGGCTTCCTGCGCCAGGCGCTGGGCACCATGCAGAGCCCGCCCAACATGGTGATGGTCAGCCTGGCCCTGTTCCTCACCGCCTTCGTGATGGCGCCGACACTGGAACAGTCGTGGACCCAGGGCGTGCAGCCCTATATGGAGGGCCAGTTGGAGGAGATGGAGGCGTTCGACAAGGCGGTGAAGCCCCTCCATGCCTTCATGAGCCGCCATGCCCGCCCCCAGGACGTGCGCCTGTTCATGGATCTGGCCAAGGCGCCCGAGGTCGCCAATTCCGCCGACGTGCCGCTGAAGGTGATTGTGCCCGCCTTCATGATCAGCGAGCTGCGCCGCGCCTTCGAGATCGGCTTTCTGATCTTCGTGCCCTTCATCATCATCGACATGGTGGTGGCCTCGGTGCTGATGTCGATGGGCATGATGATGATCCCGCCCGCTCAGATCGCGCTGCCGTTCAAACTGATCTTCTTCGTGCTGGTGGACGGCTGGTACATGGTGGTCGGCTCGCTCGTGCAAAGCTTCGGCTCGGGCTAAACCCCAAGGCGAACATCGCTCATCTCTTGGCTGGCATACCGTCGGCGCAACGCCGCCCCAAAACGCCGGTGCTATAATGGCGGCGAAGGTCGGGAAGACCTTCGCCGCAACCTAGCGACAGGAGGGAGCCATGGCCGATAAAACTACGCGGCATCTCGCCGAGACCGGCTCCACCCCCGCTCATCCGCTCATGGGTCTGCGGGGCGAGATCGATCGGTTGTTCGAGAATTTCCTGCCCGGCGCCTTCGGGCGGTCGCTGTTCGACCTCGATCCTTGGCATGGCCGCAGCTATGCGGCGGGCGACATCGTTCCCCACATGGAGGTCCGGGAAACCCGCGAGGCGTATGAAATCGCCACGGAACTGCCCGGCATGGACGAGAAGGACGTGACCGTGACGGTGCGGGGAGACGTGCTGACCATCGCGGGCGAGAAGAAGGCGGAGAAGACCGAGCACAAGGGCGCGGTGCATCTGAGCGAGTGCTCTTACGGGTCGTTTGCCCGCTCGGTGCGGCTGCCCGAAACGGCGGACGCCGACGGTATCAAGGCCGATTTCGCCAAGGGTGTGTTGACCATCACCGTGCCGAAACGCCCCGACGGTACGGGTGAGAAGAAGATCGAAGTCCAGGTCCATTAGGATCGGGGACTTTCCTACCGGGCGGGGGTCCAATCCCCCCCCCCACGGACCCCTGTTCAGGCGGGAGCCCCTCTCCTTTCCATGAGGAGAGGGGTTTCTTTATCGCGGCACCCGCCACCAGCGTGCCGCCAGCGCCAATCCGGCCAGCATCACGGCGATGATCAGCGCCACGCAGGCGGGCCAGCCCGCAGTCTGCCAGGCCGGGCCGGGAGCAACGCCGCCCATGCTGCCGCCCAGGTAGTAGCAAGTCACATACAACCCCACCGCCGCCGAGCGTGAGGTCTTGGCGGTGGCGTTGATCATACTCATGGAGGCCGTCTGGGCGATGAAAATGCCGGTGGCCAGCCCCGCCAGCCCGCCAATGACGGCGGGCAGCCACGGCACCAGCGTGATGAGAAGTCCCAAAACCGAGCAGCCGACCGCCAGTGCCAGACCCCACACCCGGCCCACCCGGGCGATCAGCGCACCGCCCACCGGGGCCGAGGCCACGCCCATCAGATAGACCACGAAGATCAGCCCCAGGGCCGCCGTGGACAGCGAGAACGGCTCACGTGCCAGCAAAAAGGTGCCGTAGGTGAAGGTGGCCACCAGGGTGAACAGGATGGTGAACCCAATGCCACAGGTCGCA
>JAEZFE010000225.1 GCA_023437865.1 Pseudomonadota bacterium
GTTATAGGCGGTCTTCAGCTCGTCCCAGTCGAATTGCTTGGCCTTGGCGGTGTCGATGCCGCTGCGGTCCGATTCGATGAAGCACACCGGCAGGTTGGACACCTGGGACATAATGCGGCCGCGCGCCGCGATGGTGGCCTTGTTGGGGTCAAAGCCCTCGTAATCGGGCCGGCCCACCAGCTTCCACAGGAATTCGATCAGGGTGGACTTGCCGGCGCCGGCCTCGCCCACGATCTCCAGGAAGGCGAAGCTCTTTTGGACGGAGCGGATGTGCTCGGCAAACAGCGAGCCCAGCATGAAGGCGGTGGCGATGATGCCCTTGGCGCCGAAGGCCAGATACACGTCCTTGATCCAGCTGGGGTCGTAGTCTGACCGGCCACCGATGGTCAGTTGCAGCGAATGGTTCAGCGACTTGACCGATTTCTTGTCGATCTCGAAAAAATCTTCGTCGTTCAGCTCATAGACCAGACCATTGCTGACGGCGCGGTCGCTGAAGATCCAGGCCTTGTGCTCGGCGGAGTAGCCGACGAATTCGACGGTATCGACGACTTTGATGTCGTCGAGGTACTTGCCCATGATCCAGTCGAGCTGGCGGGTGCTGCCGGTGTATTGGGCGCCGGGCGCTATGCCCATCAGGCGCTTTTTGAACTCTGACGCGGTGGAGACCTGGGCGCCGGTGAAGGTGTTCTTCATCTGGTGGCGGCCATGCGGGAAGTCGATCTTGGCGAAATACCAGCTTTCGTCGGTCTCGCGGCTTTTCAGGAAGTACAGGAACTTGAACGCGCAATTGGCGATGCGCTCGGTGCGGCCTACCTTCAGCGCCGCCTCGAACTCGGTGCCGCGCGGGTGGGCGCTGGTGCCGGTGGTCATCATCTCCTCGACCATCTTGCCGTGCGCGGTCATGTCGAGCGTGAACCAGTAGGTCTGCATGGCGTGCTCGACGGCGAAGGAATTGCCGCCGGTCTGTTCCCACACCAGCACGCCCTTCTCGCGCGGCGATTCGGCGGTCAGCAGATCACCGTGGAAGCGGTAGCGCTTCAGGTGTTCTTCCTCGAGTTCGCGCGCCAGATGGGCGTCGTTCCAATCGGTCTTGCGCTTCCCCTTCTGCGGGATGACGGCGGCGCGGCATTCGAAGCCCAGGGCCTTGGCGGCCTTGATGTGCTTGCGGGTGAAGGAATTGCCAGCCTTGTCGTTGTCCAGCGCCCAGACCAGGCACACCGTCTTGGTGTTCAGGCTGGCCAGGGCCTTCTCGGGAAAGTTACCCGCCGACAGGGTGGCCGCCGATTGCAGGCCGTGCATGGCCAGCGCGATGGCGTCCAGGCAGCCTTCGACCAGCCATAGCTCGCCCTCGGTCACCTTCTGGCCGGGCGGCATCCACCACAGGCCCTTGTGCGCGCCCTCGAAATTGGCCTTGCGGTCTTCGATCTCGCCATCCGCATTGGGTACCCGCACGGTCTCGACCAGCCGTTCCATGAAGATTCCGGCGGTGCGGTCGATGTCGAACACCACGGTGGCGGTGGCACGGTCTCCTTTGGGGTGGCTGAAGCGGCCCTGTCGATACCAACCCTTGATGCGCTTGGGGTCGAAGCCGCGCACGAAGCTCATATAGGCGTCGGCGGTGGCGTTCGGATCTTGGGTGGTGGCCGGGAAGCGCTCGTTGAACTTGCCGAAGGCGTCGGGATAGAGGTCCTTGGTGGAACTGGACCAGCCGCACTTGTTGTAGCGCCCGCACTGGACCGTCCACGGCGCCTTGGCATCGGTGAACACTTCCTTGCGACCGCAGCTTGGGCACTTGCCCTGGCGCAGATAACCGCCCTGTTCCTTGAAGCCGTAGTCGCGCTTGAGGTTGGACACCACCTCTGACAGCACATCCGGGCGCATGCGGGCGATAGCGTTCATGCCCGGCCGCCCTCCAGCATGGTGAACACCCAGCACTTGACCGTCTGGCCGGTCAGCGCACTGTTCACAGCCTTAACCGCGATGAAGCGGGGATCGCGCTTGAGCGCGGCGCGCAACGACCAGGACAGGTCAATGCCGTGGCGGTCGCGCAAGGTTGGGAGGTGCAGCGCCAGGCGGTACGGATCGCGGGCGTGGTTAATGCTGATGCCCTGAGCCTGCAGGGTGGCGATCTGTTGCCAGAAGATGCTGATGATGTCGGGCGGCGGCGGGATCTCCCGCCCGATCTCGTCCAAGGCCGGGGTCGCGATCCCCATGGCACCCAGGGTTTCGCCTAGCATGGCGTGCAAAGTGCGGCGGATCGTCGGGCTGGTTTCGCGCTTCAGCTGATCGATCAGGGTCAGGGCCCGGCGCTGCCCGGCCAGATCGACGCCCCGGCGGCGGCCATGCTGAACTTCCCCACGCCGCCACGCCATATAGACCGCGATCACTTCCTTGCGGATGGCCGCGGCGTCCGGCGTCTTGCTGAACATGCAGACTAGCAAGGTCTGGCCCTCGTTCAGCCAGAACTCGGTGAACTCTTGTCCCCGCGACTTGCCGTGCCGCACGGCGAGTGGCCCGTATGTTTCGAGCTCATCGCGGTTGCGCACGATCAATTCACGGATCACGCGGGGGCGGGCGAAGCCCAGCCGCTCGGCAACCCGGATGTCGAGGATGCGCGGGTCGTTGTCGATGCCGGTGTTGAGGTCGGCCAGTGACAATTCGGGCGGAAGCATGATGTCGGTCATTGGTCATTTTCCCCATCGCTCGCCCCGCGATGGGGCGAGTGGCGCGGCTCAAGCGCCACATCGCACGGCGCTTCCAGCACATCGCGGCAGCGGCGCAGGGCGTCGATCCCGGCCTTGATCTCGTCGGTGTGCATCAGCAGCGCGATGGACACATCTAGGCGGCCCATGCCGTCGGTGACGCGGATGATGGATTGAAAGGCGGCCTCGGCCCTATCGGCACCGGCAATGGCGGCGGCTATGGCCGCAAGGCGGTCTTCGGGCGTGGGGGTGGCGTTGGTCATGGCGAAAGCCCTTACGCTGGCGTTTGACGCGCCACCGTTGGAGCTTTCTACGACCCCGCTGGCGGCGGGAGGGTAGAAACCCTGTGACCTGGCGTAAGACAGGTTGAGGGCGGGCTTATTCCCCTTTCGGGTGTTGTATTCGCCGCCCTCCCGCCATAGCGGGGCACGCCCGGAATCCGGGCATGAAAATAGCCGCATGCTGTCGGGGCGGCTGCCGCTTACGCTGTCACAGGAGGTTTCTACGCCTCCAGCCCCGACACTACACCCTTTCTGGTGCGGATGAACAGAAAAGACTCGAC
>JAEZFE010000229.1 GCA_023437865.1 Pseudomonadota bacterium
CTTCCGTGCTGACCGCGGATCTCACGCGTGAGGATCAGGCTCAGGCGTTGCTGGGCCGGGCCGAGGCAGCGCTGGGGGCGGTCGGGGTGCTGGTCAACAATGCCTCGACGTTTGAGCGCGACGAGGCGCTGACCGCCACGCGGGACAGCTGGGACTTCCACATGGAGGTGAACCTGCGCGCGCCCTTCGTGCTGATCCAGGAATTCGCCCGCCGCCTCCCGCCCGAGGCGGGGGGCGTGGTGGTTAACCTGTTGGACCAGCGCGTCTGGAACATGACGCCCCATTTTACCACATACACATTGAGCAAAGCCGGGCTGTGGACGCTGACCCAGACGCTGGCGCTGGCGCTGGCGCCGCGCGTTCGGGTCGTCGGCATCGGCCCCGGCCCGGCGCTGCCCAGCACGCGGCAGACCGCCGAGCAATTTGCCGACCAATGCGCGGGCACGCCGCTCGGGCGCGGCACCAATCCCGAGGAAATCTGCCGGGCTGTGCGCTTCGCGCTGGCCATGCCGTCCTTCACCGGCCAAATGATCGCACTGGATGGTGGTCAGCACCTGGATTGGGCGCCTGGAGGCGATTCGCCTGAGGAATAGGGGCATAGGCCCTTAGAAAGATAAGGAAATCCGTTTTCGTTCTTTGGTTTTGCACAGGGAATAGGCGGCTGCGGCTAAGGCCGATCATGCCCCGCTTGTCCAGAGGAAAAGGTGACTTTTTGTATCCAAGTCTGGCTTGACGGCGGTTAACGTGTTGATTTTAAACGGTTTTAATTTTGTGCTCAGATTTTGTGCATACCCGTGAAATCCTTGCAGACTCTATGGGTGTGGGGAACCACCCCCAATTTGCCAACAGACTTATCCACAGGAATCGTGGATATTCCCCTGGACGCAAGGCAGGGCCTGGGCTTGGGCCGTATCGTTCCTTAGATGTACGCACTTATCCGTATGGCTTTCGATGACTGAACTTCTCCCGGACGACCTTGCCGACGCCATCGCCCGACCGCTGACGGTTGGGGTCGGCATCATCCAGCGCGTGCTGGAGACGATGCCGTCCAGCCCCGGCGTCTACCGCATGATGAACGCCAAGGGCGACCCGCTTTATGTGGGCAAGGCCAAGAACCTGAAGAAGCGGGTGGTGGCCTATACGAGGCCCGACGCGCAATCCCTGCGTATCCAGCGCATGATCGCCGAGACCGCGTCGATGGAGGTGATCACCACCCACACCGAGGTCGAGGCGCTGCTGCTGGAAAGCAACCTCATCAAGAAGCTGGGGCCGCGCTACAATATCCTGCTGCGCGACGACAAAACGTTCCCGCACATCCTGGTTACCGGCGACCACGACTGGCCGCAGATCGTCAAGCACCGTGGCGCCCGTTCGCGCAAGGGCGAGTATTTCGGCCCGTTCGCCTCGGCGGGGGCGGTCAACCAGACGCTGTCGGCGCTGCAACGCGCCTTCCTGCTGCGCTCGTGCTCGGATTCGGTGTTCGCCAGCCGCACCCGCCCGTGCCTGCTGTTCCAGATCAAGCGCTGCTCTGCCCCGTGCGTCGAGCGCATTTCACGGCCCGAATACCTGGCGCTGGTGGAGGAGGCGCGCGCTTTCCTGTCGGGGCAGAGCCAGCGCATCCAGAAGGATCTGGCCGTCAAGATGGAGGCGGCGAGCGAGGCCATGGAATACGAACAGGCGGCCATGTACCGCGACCGTATCCGTGCGCTTGCCCAGATCCAGGCCCATCAGGACATCAACCCCGCCGACATCAACGACGCCGACGTCATCGCACTGCATCAGGCCGGCGGGCAATCCTGCGTGCAGGTCTTCTTCTTCCGCTCGGGCTGCAATTACGGCAACCGCTCGTACTTCCCCCAGCACGCCCAGGACGAGGACGCTGCCGAAGTCATGGCCGCCTTCCTGGGTCAGTTCTATGCCGACAAGGTCCCGCCCAAGGAGATCATCGTCAGTCAGGAGCCCGCCGAATGCGATATCGTTGCCGGTGCGCTGTCGGAGAAGGCGGGGCGCAAGGTCACCATCACCTGCCCCAAGCGCAGCGATCGCAAGCGGCTGGTCGAGCACGCCTACGACAATGCCCGCGACGCGCTGGGCCGGCGCATGGCGGAAAGCTCGGCCCAGGGCAAGCTGCTCCAGGGTGTGGCCGAACTGTTCGGTCTCGACGCGCCGCCCAGCCGCATCGAGGTCTACGACAACTCGCACATCCAGGGCACCAACGCGGTGGGCGGCATGATCGTCGCCGGGCCGGAAGGGCTGATGAAATCCGCCTACCGTAAATTCAACATCAAGAGCACCGAGCTTACGCCCGGCGATGATTTCGGCATGATGCGCGAGGTGCTGTGCCGCCGCTTCAAGCGCGCCCAGAAGGAGGACCCGGAGCGCGACCGGGGCCAGTGGCCCGATCTGGTGCTGATCGATGGCGGCGAGGGGCAGCTTAACGCCGCCCTGGAGGTGTTCGCCGATCTCGGCATCGATGACGTGCCCATCGTGTCCATCGCCAAGGGGCCCGACCGCAATGCGGGCCGCGAGCGTTTCTTCATGCCCGATCGCGCGCCCCTGTCGCTGCCGCTGCGCGATCCCGTGCTCTACTTCCTCCAGCGCCTGCGCGATGAGGCTCACCGCTTTGCCATCGGCACCCACCGGGCCAAGCGCTCCAAGGCCATGGGGGCCTCGCCCCTGGACGAGTTGTCGGGCATTGGGCCGCGTCGCAAGAAGGCGCTGCTGCACCATTTCGGTTCGGCGCGCGAAGTAGGGAATGCGGGGCTCTCGGATCTGGAGGCCGTGCCCGGCATCTCCAAGGCCATGGCTAAAAAAATCTATGACCATTTCCACCCCCAGGGCTAATATCGCCCCCGCTTCGGCAGGGTGGTTCCAACCTCGGCCGGGCATGACCATTTCTGTGGTCCAGCCGCCGCTCTGGTGGCCGGGCCGCGCATCAAGAGTCCCTTGAGCAATGACCAGCCTGCCCAATCTTCTCACGCTGTCGCGCATCGTCGTGATTCCGCTGGTCATCGCCACCTTCTATGTGGACGGTGCCCTCGCACGCTGGGTTGCCTGCGGGCTGTTCGTGGCGGCGGCGGTGACCGATTGGTTCGACGGTTACTTGGCGCGGTCGCGCAACCAGGTTTCGGCCTTGGGCCGCTTCCTCGATCCCATTGCCGACAAGCTGCTGGTTGCCGCCGTGCTGTTCATGCTGGTGGCCGATTCGCGCGTCTCGGAATGGAGCGTGCTGCCCGCCCTGGTCATCCTGCTGCGTGAGATCCTGGTTTCCGGCCTGCGTGAGTTCCTGGCGGAAGTGCGCATCGGCATGCCGGTCAGCAAGCTGGCCAAGTGGAAGACGGGTTTCCAATTGGTGGCGCTGCCTGTTCTGCTGGTGGGTGAGGATGGCCCGGCCTGGCTTCCCACCCAGGACATCGGCGAGGGGCTGCTGTGGCTGGCCGCCGTTCTGACCCTGGTCACGGGCTGGGACTACCTGCAATCGGGGCTCAAGCATATGCGCGCGCCGGCAGCCACTGAGAAGCGGGGCGCCGAGCCCCATCGGGCCGGCTGATTCCATGCATCTGTTCGGATTCACCGGCCATTCCGGCAGCGGCAAGACCACCCTGCTGCTCAAGCTCATTCCGCTGCTCAGCGCGCGTGGTCTTCGGGTCTCCACCATCAAGCAGGCCAATCCGGGCTTTGATATCGACAAGCCCGGCAAGGATTCATACGAGCACCGGACGGCCGGCGCCCGCGAGGTTCTGGTGGCCTCGGCCAAGCGCTGGGCGCTGATGCACGAATACCGCGGCCAGCCGGAGTTCACCATGGAGGAGCTGCTGTCGCGCATGAGCCCGGTGGATCTGGTCCTGATCGAAGGGTTCCGCCGCTGGAACCATCCGCGCCTGGAGGTCTGGCGGCCGGAGGTGGGCAAGGCACCCATGTTCCCGGATGATCCGCTGGTGACGGCCGTAGCGTCCTCCGGCACGGTGCCGGGGCTTGACCGGCCATATTTGGTACTCGACGACGCCGAGAGCATCGCGGCCTTCGTGCTGGAGCAGGTGGGGCTATGACCGATTTTTCCACGAACACCGGCTCCATGCGGGCCGAGGAGGCGTTGGCGCTGCTGGCCGAGCGGGTGCGCCCGCTGGACGGCACCGAGGAACTGCCGGTGGCCGAGGCCCTGGGCCGGGTGCTGACCGAGGATGTGGTCTCCGCCGTCAACGTGCCGCCTCATGACAATTCCGCCGTGGACGGCTGGGGCTTCGCTGCAGCAACCCGGCCTGCCGACGGCAGGATGCCGGTGACCGGTACCGTGGCTGCGGGCCATCCGTTCGCCGGTGTGGTTCCCGGCGGCTCCGCCGTGCGCATCCTCACCGGCGCGCCGGTGCCCGCGGGCGTTGACACTATCGCCATGCAGGAGGATTGCACGGGCGATGCGCAGGCGGTCACCGTGCCGGCGCTGAAGCCGGGCGCCAATCTGCGCAAGATGGGCGAGGACGTGCGCGCCGGCTCGGTGGTGCTGGAGGC
>JAEZFE010000255.1 GCA_023437865.1 Pseudomonadota bacterium
CGGCTTGCCGTCCGCGGCTTATCGGGGGGTGTTCAGCGGCTGGGACACGACCTTGACCTGCGGCGCCGCCTTGGGCAGAGGTGGCTCTTCATTCCGGGCGGCGCGGCGCGGCGGTTTCAGCACGGCGGGGGCGGCGTCGCAGCGCGGCGCATCTTCGGCTTCGTCTGCGTCGGCCAACTGGGCGGGCGGGCGGTAGGGCTCGATCTTCTCGAAGGGCGGTACGCCGGCGGCGCGGGTGGCCGCCGCCGCAGCAGCAGGCACCGGGGTCGCCGCAGTGGTAGCGGCAGCCGGCGCGGGTGTTCCTAGCGGCTGGATAGTGGCGCGGATTTCGGGGCCATAGCGCAGCATGTTCAGTGCCGCCAGATCGGGTAGGCCCGTCACCCGCAATCCGACATCACTTTGGTAAACCGAGACTGCGGTGCGTAGCGCCGGCGTGACGTGACCATCCGCCGGCCCGGCGTAATAACCGCGCGCCACAAGCAGTTGCTGCAGCTCGGTGATCAATGTGTTGGCCTGGGCCGGGGCGAAGCCGTGCTCCGGAGCGGCAGGGATTGTGTAGGCCGCGAGAGTGGGGGGAGAAGCCGGTTCGGCGCCGAAGGCAGACCCGGTAAACAGCGCGGCCACGCCGGCCAGCAACCACATCCTCATGGAGCGCCCTCATTGCCGATACCCAAGCGTACTGACGCTAGCAGGCGGCAGGGCTGGGACGCACGGGCGCGTCCGCCACAGGGCGACAGGCGGAATGCCCGTCCATCCGGGGGCTACGGGTTGATGATACCCATCATGACCGCCTTGACGATGGCATGGGGGCGCGAGAACACCTCAAGCTTGCGCATGGCGTTCTGCATGTGGAAATTCACCGTGGCCTCCGAAATGGACAGAATTTCGGAAATCTCCCACGACGACTTGCCCATGGCCGACCACAGCAGGCATTCCCGCTCACGGGTGGTCACCGACACCTTGGCGCTCTCGTTGCTGATGAAATGCTCGGCAACATGGGAGTGATAGTACAGCGAGATCAGGTGCAGTTCATGCTGGTGTGCCCGCATCAGCGTGCTGAACTGCCGGGGCGTTCCATCCACCGCCACGCTGACCAGGCCGAACTCACCACCCGCGGCGTGGATCGGGATGGCCGAGCCGTGACATAGGCCCATTTCGGCGGCTTCATTCATGAAGCGCCGCTGGCGCGGCGTTGCCTGCTTCCGGTGTTCGCGCGTGCCCCAATGCATGGGTGTGCTGCGCGACGGCGCATCCAACATAACCGGATCAATTTTCAGGTAATCGTTGTTGTCGTAATGCTCCACCCATTGCTGCGGATAGGTGGTGATGAAGAAGGGCTTGACGCGTGGTCCGCTGTTGCGGAAGCGCAGACCCAGATAGGCATAATGTTGGACGTCGAGTTTCTGCAGAGTTCGGGAGAACAAATCCCTGGCGTTATCTACCGTGGATATAGAGGTCAGGTCGGAGATGAAATCATCGACAAGATGCCCTTGCATCAGGCGCCCCCACCCTGGACAGCAGAACCGCTTAAATTCTAGGGTGGCGCGGGCACAGAGCAAAATGCGTTGTTTTCATTTCGATGACGAGATTGCTCATTCTCTTGAGTATTGGCAATTTTTAACAGTTTAGACCATCGCATATATCACTCAACAGTTTAGTGCGTGTGTGTCAGCGTGATCGTGCGGTGTGTCGTCCGGTAACGACATCCTTTGGGCGTAAGGGGCTTCTCCGCGGCGTAGACTGGACCAAGGTCATAGTCAAATCCGACCTCCGGCAAGTTTCGCCGCGCCCGGCGCTTCGGATAAAAACTCCCAAGCAATGCGGCGCGGCGAAGACCGGACAAACAAAAGCATTGTGGGAGGAAAGCCATGGGGCCAGGGCATTAAGCCCTGGTTTTCCATTTACGTCCTGGCGCCTTCGTTCGGCGAAAATTTCCTCACGTTGCCTCTTTCCTGGTCTTCATCAGCGATACCACCAAGCCGGCGGCCAGCAGCGCGAAGGTTACGCCTAGCGAGATGGCGGGGTCGGGCTTGCCAACCAATTGGGTCCAGAAGATCTTGCCGCCAATGAATACCAGCACCGCCGACAAGGCATATTTCAGGTAGTGGAAGCGGTGCATCATGGCCGCCAGCGCGAAGTACAGCGCACGCAGGCCGACGATGGCGAAGATGTTCGAGGTGTAAATGATGTAGGGGTCGGTGGTGATGGCAAAGATCGCCGGCACGCTGTCTACCGCAAACACCAGGTCGGCGCTTTCCACCAGGATCAGCGCCAGGAACAGCGGGGTTGCCCACCAGACCTGGCGGTTGGGATCCTTGGGGCTGGGCGCTTTGACGAAAAAGTGGTTGCCGTGCAACTGGGGCGTGACGTTGAGGCGGCGGCGCAGCAGGCGGATCAGTGGGTTGTGCTCGATGTCGGGGCCCTGATCGGCCACCACCAGCATCTTGATACCGGTGATGATCAGGAAGGCACCGAACAGATAGAGGATCCAGGAGAACTGGCTAACCAGCGCCGCGCCCAGGCCGATCATCAGGCCGCGCAGCACGATGACGCCCAGGATGCCCCAGAACAGCACGCGGTGCTGGTACAGGCGCGGCACGGCAAAATAGCCGAAGATCAGCGAGATAACGAAGATGTTGTCGAGGCTCAGGCTTTTCTCGATGACGAAGCCGGTCAGATAGGCCATGCCAGCCGTCTGGCCCATGGACCACCACACCCAGCCGCCGAAGGCCAGGCCCATGCTGATGTAGAGGCCGGACAGCGCCAGGCTCTCTCCCACCGCGATCTCGCGCTCGCGCCGGTGCAGAACGCCCAGGTCGAGGGCCAGCAGCGTGACGACGATGCCCAGGAACATCAGCCAACACCAAGCCGGTGTGCCCAGAAA
>JAEZFE010000288.1 GCA_023437865.1 Pseudomonadota bacterium
GTGCCACGGCTTCGGCCATGGGGCCGAGGACCAGTAGGACGGCGAAGGCGCCGGCCAGATATTTGCTTATTCCCCGCGCCATCACTTGGCACCCGCCCTGATGATCTTGACGCCGTCGCCACCGGTATGGAGGCCCTTCAGCGCCTTGCTGAGATCGGTATCCGTAACGTAGGGCACCGAGCGCTGGATGTCCTCGGTGCCGTCGGCCAGGCTGCGCAGCGCCAGCGTCAGCTTGCCCATCTGCTGGGCGGTCATCAGCCGCTCGCCCTCTTCCTGCGAAACTTCGATGGCCACCGTCTTGCCAACCATGGCCACGTCTTCGGGAGGAGCCTCGCCCTCGGTGTTCTCCTTGTCCGACTTCTTCTTTTTCTTTTTTGCGGCAGTCGCCTTGGTGGCTCCCTTGGCGCCGCCCATGTCCTGATCCACCGCCAGGACGCGAACGTCGGTCAATACGGTTTCACTGGCATAACGGGCCTTGCTGGCCGTCTCGCCCACATCGTTGCGGCTGAGGTCCACGGTCAGGATCACATCGACACGGTCACCCGGCAGAACGAAGCCCGAGGCCGAGGCCGCCGCGGTGACGTGCAGACCCACGGCACGCTTTCCAGGCGCCAGCAGGCCGGTCATCATCGAACCCTGGCCGGGCTTGAATACCATGGTGTCGGACATGGGCTCACCAGCCACCACGTTGCGCTTCAGCGCAGTGCCGTTCAGGTGCCGCAACGGCTCTTGGCCGCCAAGCCGCACGATGACCTTGGCCTGCTCAGCCGTGGCGACGGACCAGACCACCCACTTCATGTCTTCGTTGCGGAGAAGATGGCCCTGCTCCAGGTTGCGCGCCGCGACCAGGACCTCAACATCCCGCTGCTTTTCCGCCATGGCCGCCGCCGCCGCCCTGGCCCGGCTCTCGACCGCCTTCTTGGCGACCATGCCGGCGCCACCGACGGCAATCAGCGAAACGGCGATGAGGATGGCGGTTACGGGACGCATGACGCGAACTTTCGTGAGGCTGAGCCCACCCTATCCAAAAGAGATTAAAGAAGGCCCTAAGGATAGGAAGGTTTTCTTCACGCCGGTGGCGGCGAGAAACCAATCCGTGCCGGCCACTGCAATGGCGACACCGTAGGGAAGATGGCGGGGCGCCGGCCTGGACGGGCCGGCAAGGCGGCCCCAGATCAGGAAGCCCACGGCAAGGATGCCGCCGGCCACGGCCATGATGGCCACCAGGCGGGGCAGTCCGGCGAGCCCCACCCAGGGGGCCATGGCGGCGAGCAACTTGGCGTCACCGCCGCCCCACACCCCGAAATGCCACAGCAGCAAACCGAAAAGAAAAGCGATGGCCAGAGCCACCGCCGCACCGGTCAGGCCGGTGCGCGCACCGCCCGCGAAAAGCCACATCGTGAAGGCGGCCAGCATGGCCAGCGGAATGAGGTTGGGAATTCGGTAGGACCGCACGTCGGTGGCGGCGGCGGCAAGCAGCAAGGCCTCGAAACAACACAACAGCGCCAGATCAAGACCCGCCATGATCGCCCCCGACCGAGGGGCGGAGAGCACCGCCCTCCGCCCATCCTCGGCAATTGCGCCAGCTGACGCCAGTCCGTGCGAGCTTACTCGGCCGGAGCGGTGCCGCCCAGCTTTTCTGCAATCGTATCGAACGTGCCGCCCAGTTCAGTGCCGATGGTGGTGACGGCGCCGATAATGATCACGGCGATCAGGCCGACAATCATGCCGTATTCGATGGCGGTGGCGGCCTTTTCGTCACGGACGAACATGCGGATATAGGTCGACAGCATTTTCAGATCCTCCTGGCAACCCCTCGGCCCGTTGACGGAGGGGACCCACTTATCCTTGGGGAGCGCATCCTGCACATTTGCCTGAGTGCCCATCCCCCCAACACGATTAAGCATAGGCGCAAACCGAATGTAAACGCAACAAGGAAAACAGTGGCCTTTATTATTCACTCGTTAACACAAATGAATGAACTCAAAAGAAACTAAAATTATTGAAAGGACTTAATCCTCTGTTTTGATAAAATTGAAAGCAATTTCTCTTCGAATGCGGGAGCAGCTTCGCACATGCCGACGCGGCCACCGGCACGCGCTGGCGGCTAGGCCTTTGCAATGCGGGCGGTTTTTTGCCATAACCCCCTCTTTCCGATCGCCCGCAGGTGAGGCTTCGATGTCGATTTCGCGCTATTCCCGCCCCCAGATGACCGCCATCTGGGAGCCCGCCAACAAGTTCAATATCTGGTTCCGCATCGAGGCCCATGCCTGCGACGCCCTGGCCGAGCTGGGCGTGATCCCCAAGGATTCGGCCAAGGCCGTGTGGACCAACGGCGACAAGCCCTATACGCCCGAGCGCATTGCCCGCATCGATGCCATCGAGGCCGAGACCAAGCACGACGTCATCGCCTTCCTGACCGAATTGGCAGAGCATATCGGCCCCGATTCGCGCTTCGTGCACCAGGGCATGACCTCGTCGGACGTGCTTGACACCTGCCTCAACGTCCAGCTGGTCCAGGCCGCCGACATCCTGCTGGCTGACCTCGACGCCCTGCTGGCCGCGCTTGAGAAGCGCGCCTTCGAGTTCAAGGATCTGGTCTGCATGGGCCGCAGCCACGGCATCCATGCCGAGCCGGTCACCATCGGCCTGAAATTTGCCGGCTTCCATGCCGAGTTCCAGCGCAACAAGGCCCGCCTGCTGGCGGCGCGCGCCGACATCGCCACCTGCGCCATCTCGGGCGCGGTGGGCACCTTCGCCAACATCGATCCGCGCGTTGAAGAGCATGTGGCTGAGAAGCTGGGCCTGACCGCCGAGCCGCTGTCGACCCAGGTTATTCCGCGTGACCGCCACGCCCAGTTCTTCGCCACGCTGGGCACCATCGCCAGCTCCATCGAGCGCGTCGCCGTCGAGATCCGCCACATGCAGCGCACCGAAGTGCGCGAGGCCGAGGAATATTTCTCGCCCGGCCAGAAGGGCAGCTCGGCCATGCCGCACAAGCGCAACCCGGTGCTGACCGAGAACCTGACCGGCCTGGCCCGCATGGTGCGCGGCTATGTGGTGCCGGCCATGGAAAACGTGGCGCTGTGGCACGAGCGCGACATCTCGCATTCCTCAGTCGAGCGCTATATCGGCCCCGATGCCACCATCACCCTGGACTTCGCGCTGGCGCGGCTGACCAACGTGATCGACAAGCTGGTGGTCTACCCGGATGTGGTCGAGCGCAACCTCAACCAGCTGGGCGGCCTGATCTTCTCACAGCGCGTCCTGCTGGCCCTGACCCAGGCCGGCGTCAGCCGCGAGGACGCCTACCGCCTGGTCCAGCGTAACGCCATGCGCGTGTGGGATGCCGCCGGCGAGGGCAAGGAGACCAAGGGCAAGTTCCTCGAAGGCCTGAAGGCCGATGCCGACGTCACCAAGGCCCTGAGCCCGGCTCAGATCGAGGATCTGTTTGACCTGGGCTACCACACCAAGCACGTGAACACGATTTTCACCCGCGTGTTCGGCCGGGCTTAATCGTCCGCAAACAAAAATGGGCCGGGGATCGCTCCCCGGCCCATTTTCTTTGAAACATCCGCCTACTTCTTGATGATCTCGGCAGTGATCTCTGCGCGAGCCACCTCACCCAAGCGGGCAAATTCCTTCTTTACGCCCGCCTCGTCCAGGGCGACGCCGCTGGCGATGAAGTCGCGCACGACCTTGTGGCTGGCATCATGGTCGGGTTCAGTGAACTCGGCATCGACCACGGTCAGCGCGTACGCCTTGGCCGCGTCACCGGACAGGCCCAGCTTTTCCGCCGCCCACAGCCCCAGCAGCTTATCCCGCCGGATGTTCACCTTGAACTGGGTTTCCTGGTCCAGCCGGAATTTCGCTTCGAACGCTTTTTCGCGATCCTCGAACATGGTCATGGTGCGCGACTTCCTTTTTCGCCCACTATATCGAAGTGGTTCTCGTTGGGACCTTTGCCATGGCGGCGTTGGAGTTTATACCGGTGGATGCTTCCAGTAGAAAACGGTTTTTCGCATGTGCACGCTGGTAATCCTCCGCCGCCCCGGGACCCACTGGCCGGTCGTGGTGGCGGCCAACCGCGACGAGATGGCCGGACGCCCGTGGAGGG
>JAEZFE010000292.1 GCA_023437865.1 Pseudomonadota bacterium
GCTTGCAGCAGAGTGCGGTATTGCTCGGGTGGCAGGGTGCCGACGAAATGCAGCCGCGACAGGTCCAATTCGGGCAATTCGGTCAGCATGCGGCGCTTCCAGCTGTCGCCCTCTGGCAGGCGCTCGCCGTAATGCACGGCATCCTCGCCAGCCACCACCGCTTGCACCCCAGGGCGGCGGCGCTGCAACAGGGCTACGGCGCGCAGGAAGGCGGGAAAGCCGCGATAGGGCTCCATGCCGCGCGTGGCGTAGGTGACGATCTCTCCCGCGATGCCGGGAACGCGGGCGGCGGGATCGGGACGGAGGACATCGGTGTCGACGCCGTCATGCAGCACGGTCAGCAGCGGGCGCATCCGCTCGGGGAACTGATCGCGCTGGAACTGGGTGGGGGTCAGCGCCACATCGCATTGCGCCAGATCCATCAGCAGCGCCGCATTGCGGGTGGTCAGCCGGCAGCAATCATCGGCGGACAGCTGGTGGCCGAGGAAGCGGGTGTCGGCGCCGTCGCCCCGGTAGAACCACTCGAAATAGCCCACCAGCCGGCATTCCGGAAACGCCTCCTTGATGTAGAGGGCCGGGCCCCAGCCGGAATGCGCGCACACCACGTCGGGCACGAACCCCTCCTGCCTGAGGCGGTGGCACAGGCGGTACACCGCCTGGCCGGTCAGCACCGCGCCCTCCATCCACCGCAGATAGGGATGGAGGGACGCCCCCACTGGTCGGGCGCCGCCGTAGGTAAGCACGCGCACGCCGGGCAGGGTGCCACCAGCCACGGCGCTTCCCTGAGCGGTGGCGAACACCACCTGGTTGGCCGGGTCGGCGGCCAAGGCCGCCGCCATGTGGCCGAACTGGCCGGGGAAGGCATTGTGCAGGAACAGGACGCGCAAGCTCAGTCCTCGCGGAAGGCGCGGCGCATGCTGTCGGTGATGGGCGACAGCATGTAGTCCACGGCCTTGCGGGCGCCGGTGACCAGGAATACCTCGGCCGGCATGCCGGGGGTGACTTCGACGCCGTGCAATTCGGCCATGGAGGCGCCGTCCAGCCGCACCTGGGCGGTGAAATAGGCCTCGCCGGTGCGCGGGTCGGTCAGCTTGTCGGCGGCGACCTGCACCACCTTGCCCTCGACCATGGGCACCTTCTTGGCCTTGAACGCTGTCAGGCGCACATGGGCGGGGAGGCCGGGGCGCACCACGTCGATGTCGAGCGGGATGATACGGGCCTCGACGATCAGGGAATCGTCACTGGGCACCAGATCGAGGATCGGCTGGCCGGGCGTGACGACCCCGCCGATGGTGAACACCTTGAGGTCCACCACCTTGCCGTCCTGGGGGGCGGTGATGATGGTGCGGCCCTGCACGTCGGTGGCGGCGCGGATCTTGTCCGCCAGTCCGGCAGCGTTGGTCTGGGTTTCCTGCAAGTCCTTGCCGATGTCGGAAAGCCAGCTGCTTTCGAAATTAGCGACGTCCAGCTCGATGGCGGCGGCCTCCTGCTGAACCCGGGCGATGGTGGCGGTCAGTTCGCCCTGGCGGCCCTTCAAATTGGCGACGTCGGCTTGAAGCGCCAGCAGGCGGGGTTTGCGCTCATAGCCCTTGGCGAATAATTGCTGCACGCCCGATAGCTCCTCCTGCTTGAAGCCCAGGCTTTGGCGGGTAGCGGCCAATTGGGCGCGCAGGGCGGCGGCCTCCTCGCTCTTCTGTTCGATCTGGCGGCGGCGGATGGCAAGCTGGGCCGTGTGGGTGTCGCCGCGGGTGCGGAACAGCGCCTCCTCGGCCCGCATTACCTCGGCGGTGGCCGGGTCGGCGGCGGCGCGCGCGCTCAGCTCGTCGGGGAAGGCCAGCTCGGTGCGGCCCTGCTCGGCGCGCAGCCGGGCCAGCTTGGCAAGGGCGCTCCAATACTGGGTCTGCACTTGGCCCAAGGCGGCGTCGGCCAGGGTGCGGTCGAGCACCACCAGCGGCTGGCCGGCGGTGACGCTGTCGCCGTCCTTGACCCGCACCTCGCGGACGATGCCGCCTTCCAGATGCTGGATGGTCTTGCGGTGGGTGTCGACGATCACCGAGCCGGGGGCCACCGCCGCGCTGTCCAGCGGGGCAAAGAACATCCAGCCGAAGAAGCCGCCGAAGGCGATGGTGATAGTGGCAAGGCCGGCGATGACCGGGCGGCGCAGCGAGGGTTCGGAATCCTCGATGGCGACGACCCGGTAGGGGGCGGTCAGAAGCTCAGTCATGCGGAAGCCTGTCCCGCGCGAAGCCGCGCCTGAGGGTTGCGAGGCAAGGGGGTGACGCCGGTGACGGCGGGCATTACCTCGTCGGCGGGGCCGAATTGCTCGACCACGCCGTCGCGCAGCACCAGCAGCTTGTCCACCATGGCCATGACCGCCGGGCGGTGGGCGGCGACGATGACTGTGGTGCCCGCCCGCTTGGCGGCCACCATGGCCTCGACCAAGGCGCGCTCGCCGGTGGCGTCCAGGTTGGAATTGGGTTCGTCCAGCACCAGCAATTTGGGCATGCCGAACAGGGCGCGGGCCAGGGCGATGCGCTGGCGCTGCCCGCCCGAGAGCGCGAAGCCACCCTCGCCGATCAGGGTGTCATAGCCGCGCGGCAGCCGGCCGATCAGGTCATGCACGTCGGCCAGCTTGGCCGCCGCCACTACGTCCTTGGGATCGGCATCCTTCATGCGCGAGATGTTCTCGCGTACGGTGCCGTCGAGCAGCGACACGCTTTGCGGCAGATAGCCCACGTACTGGCCGAAATCATCGCGGTTCCACAGGAACACGTTGTGGCCGTCGAGGAAGATGCCGCCGGCAGTGGGCTCCCACACGCCGACCAGCAGACGCGACAGGCTGGACTTGCCCGAGCCCGACGGTCCC
>JAEZFE010000354.1 GCA_023437865.1 Pseudomonadota bacterium
CCTTGCACCCCTCCATCGAATCGATGATCGTCAAGGCCTATGTGCTGGGCTTTGTGCACCGGCCTATCACCGCCTACGATGCCAAATTCACCCTGGGCTGCATGCTGTGCACCAAGCTGCCGACGCTGGAGAACGGCGGCGCCAGCCTGGATAAGGGGCGATTGCGCGTCACCTTCACGCTGAGGCCCGAGGCCAAGTGGGGCGACGGCACCCCGGTGACCACCGACGACGTGATGTTCGCCTGGCAGGTCGGCAAGCACCCGCAAAGCGGCGTCGCCAATGCCGACATCTACAAGCGCATCGCCAAGATCGAGCCGGCCAAGGACAGAAAGACCTTCACCGTCGAGTTCGAGCGGCCCACTGCCGCCTACAACGTGCTGACCGATTTCCGCCTGCTGCCCGCCCACATCGAGGCCAAGGCCTTTGCCGAGCCGGCGGAGTACCGCAACCGCTCCGCCTATAATTCCCAGCCTACCCATCCGGGCCTGTATGACGGTCCCTACCGGGTGGCGGAGGTGGCCTATGGCAGCCACATCGTGCTGGAAAGGAACCCCCATTGGGGCGGCAAGGCGCCAACGTTCAAGCGCATCACGCTGCGCGCCATCGAGAACACCGTGGCGCTGGAGGCGGCGCTGCGCGCCAGGGAAATCGACATGATCGCGGGCGAGAGCGGCCTGCCGCTGGACCAGGCGGTGTCGCTGGACAACCGCAAGGGCGGCGATATCGCCATTCTGTTCAAGCCCGGGCTGGTCTACGAGCATATGGACGTCAACCCGCGCCACCCCGCCCTTGCCGACATCCGCGTGCGCAAGGCGATCCTGCACGCCATCGACCGCCAGACCATCAGCCGCGAGATGTTCGGCGGCCGCCTGCCGGTAGCGCTGTCCAATGTCAGCCCCGCCGACACGGTGTTCGATTCCAGCGTCGCCGCCTATCCCTACAGCCCATCCAAGGCGGCAGCGCTGCTGGATGAGGCGGGCTGGAAGGCATCGGGCCGCGGCGTGCGCCGCAATGCCGCTGGCGAGCCGCTGGTCATCGAACTGGCCACCACCTCGGGCAACCACTCGCGCGAGCTAGTGGCCCAGGTGATTCAGATGGAGCTGCGCAAAATCGGCATCGACCTGCGCCCCACCACCGAAGCACCGCGCACCTTCTTCGGCACCACGGTGACGCGGCGCCAGTTTCCCGGCCTGGCGCTGTATTCTTGGTTCGGCACGCCCGCACAGGTGCCGCGCAGCACGCTGCATTCCGCGCACATCCCCAAACCCGAGAACAATTATGCGGGCCAGAACTTCACCGGCTATGCCGATCCGCGCATGGACAGGCTGATCGAGCAGTTGGAAGGGGAGTTCGATGCGGCCAAGCGCAAGGCGCTGTGGAGCCAGCTCCAGGCCCTGTATGCCGACGAACTGCCGGCCCTGCCGCTGTACTTCACCACCTTCAGCTTCATCGTTCCCGCCTGGCTGACCGGCCTTGAGCCCACGGGCCACGACGCGCCGACCAGCCTGTGGGCGGAGAACTGGGGCGGCTGAATTCTTCCCGGCGACGGGCGGGCGTCCATGCGCCCTTGCAAACGGCCAGCCGCGCAATGCGTGAACGCCGGGTTCAACGTGGGGGCTTCGCTGCCGACTTGGCCCCAGAAGCCGAGCAGGGTATGATACCCGCCTTAGGCCGCTTGGATGATGCCCATGAGGAACCGTATCACACAGGACCGCCGCTTTGACGACCGCCACCCCGGTACTGGGCTGGTGGCCATCGTCAACGGTCAGGAGCTTGAGGTCCTCGATATCTCCATCGGCGGCATGAAGGTGCCGTTGCCCAAGACCCATCGCACCTGGAAGGGGCAGGAAGTGGAGTTCGAGCTACGCTCGACCCATTGGCCGGATATGAAGATAGCGCGCGGCAAAGGCGAGGTTCGCGCGGTCAACCCGTCCTGGGCCGCCCTGCAATTCGTCCGCCCATCCTACGACCTGATGAAATGCGTCAGCCGTCACGTGGCCGGGCTGGTATGGGGCGACAAGCCCTACGGATATTGAGCGCCCCTCCCGCAGCGATAGGAGCGGAGGGTTGAATGAAAAGGGCGCCCATGAGGCGCCCTTTGTTCATCCGAAAACCGGAAAGCCCTCAGCCGGCCTTGGCCTCGGCCTGCATCTGGGCCAGCTTCTTGCGCATGGCAACCAGCAGGCCGTCAACCTGACCGCCGGCTCCCTGGATCACCGACGAATATTCCGAGCGATGGGTGAAGGCCATGGAGGCGCCCTCGACCTTGATGTCGAGGACCTTGAAGCCTTCGCCGCTCTTGCGCACCCGCCAGGAGACATTGATGGGCTCGAGCTTCTCGCGCTTGATGCGCGAGTCGATCATCTCATCGGTCTCGCCTTCGGGCGCGACGCCGAGGATATCCAGGGTCTCGCCCGAGTAATCCTTGAACCGCTTGGTCCAGGTATAGACCTGGATTTCCTCGAACAGCTTGAGGAATTCCTGCTGCTGCTCGGGGGTGGCGGCGCGCCAATAGCGGCCCAGCACCAGCTTGCCGATTTCGGGCAGGTCGAAGGTGTCGACGAACAGCGTGCGGAAGCGGCGCTGGCGCTCGTCGTCCGACAATCCCTTGACCGCCACGGTGTTCATGGCGGTATCGGCCAGGCGCTGGATGAAGGCGCGGGCATCGGCGGACGTATCCGCCTTGGCCGGAACCGCCGCCGACATCAGGGCCAGCGCGGCGGCGAAAGACGCGATCAGGAAACGGCGTGAAACCATCATACGCTAATTGCTCGTGTTCGAGGGCGAGGCGCTGGAGCTGATGCTCGGCCCGGGCACCTTGTCGATGGTGGTGCCGTTCTTGATGTCGGCATCGCGGCGCTGCCGGTAAAGGGCGCGCATGGCGGAGTAGTAATCCAGCGAGCTGCGCTCGATCTCGTCGAGCGTGTCGAGATAGGCCTCGCGCTTGTCCACGCCACCAACGCCGGTGCGCGACCAGATGACGGCATCGCGGCCGGTATTGTCCATCCAGATGTTGAAGGGATCAGCCAGCCATTCGGCGGCCAGGCCGGTAGTGTCGCGCGGATTGCTCGGCCCCAGGATGGGCAGCACCAGATACGGCCCCTCGCCGATGCCCCACACCGCGAAGGTCTGGCCGAAATCCTCGTCGTGGTAGGGGATGCCGCCCGGCGAGGCCACGTCGAACAGGCCACCGACACCGAAGCCGGTGTTGAAGGCAAAGCGCATCAAGGTCTGCATGGCGCGGTCGGGATTGCCCTGCAGAACGTCGTTGGCGAAGATGATCGGCGAGCGCAGGTTGTTGAGCGCGTCGCGCACGCGCTCGCGGCCGAAGGCCGGCACGGCGGCGCGGTAGCCCTGGGCCACCGGCTTGATCAGCGCCTTGTCGACGGCGTTGTTGAAATCGAAGATGGCCCGGTTCATGGGCTCAAGCGGGTCGTTGGTCTGCTCCCACTCGGCCACGGCCTCCTTGTCGTCGGCGGGCGGCGGGGTGGCGCAACCGGCCATGAGAGAGAGCGCGAGCACGGACGCGGCAATGCGCGCGGCGGCGAAGCGGGGAATGACGGTCAGCATTCGCTTTTTCGTTTCCTGTTGCACCCTCGGGGACGGCGGCGCTCCCGGGTTTTGGTCCGGGCGGCCGGAGTCCCGGCAGGGGCTCCCCGGCACCTTTCGAGGTACCATACTCAACTAGCAAACACCAGTAGGCAGATTTTGCACCGCACCCTCGACTTGCGGTGCGTGGCCATTCGGCAACAGTTTTGGAGACACCCCAAAGTAGGCCTTCATATCCGCATAAAGATATGTTTATATGTTTTGACGACAGTGAGGAGGATGGCGTGGACGCGGTATTGACGGGGTTGCGCGCGGCGGCTGAGCCGACACGGCTAAGGCTGTTGTCGCTGCTGGCCCAGGGCGACCTCACCGTCTCCGAGATCACCCATATCCTGGGCCAGAGCCAGCCGCGGGTCTCGCGCCACCTTAAGCTGATGTGCGACGCCGGCCTGCTCGACCGTTTCCCCGAGGGAGCCTGGGTGTTCTACCGCGTCGCCGCCAAAGGCGACGGTGCCGTGCTCGCCAGTCACTTGCTGCAACTCCTGCCCTCCGACGACCCCACGTTGACGCTGGACCAACAGCGGCTGGAGGCAATCCGTTCCCAGCGCGCCACCCGTGCCCAGGACTACTTCACCGAGAATGCCTCGCGTTGGGACCAGATCCGCGGCCTGCATGTGGACGAAAGCGAGGTCGAGCGCGCCCTTGTCGCCGCCTTCGCCGGGCGCCAGGTGCGGGACCTGGTGGACATGGGCACCGGCACCGGCCGGGTCCTGCAACTGCTGGCGCCGCATATCGGCCAGGGCATCGGCATCGATCTGTCGCGCGACATGCTGGCGGTCGCCCGCGCCAATCTTGAAAGCGCCGGACTGCGCCATTGCATGGTGCGCCAGGGCGACATTACCCAGTTGCCGCTGCCCGCCGCCGCCGCCGACGCGGTGACCATCCATCAGGTGCTGCATTATGCCGCCGACCCGGCCGCCGTGGTGGCCGAGGCCGCCCGCGTGCTCAAGCCCGGCGGCCTGCTGGTGATCGTCGATTTCGCCCCGCACGACCTGGAGGCGCTGCGCGACCAGCACGCCCACCGCCGTCTGGGCTTCTCCGATTCCGAGGTCGAAGGCTGGCTGCGCACTGCGGGGCTGGAGCCGGTGGGCGTGACCCGCCTGCCCGGCCAGCCCCTGACCGTGGTGCTGTGGCGCGCCGAACGCGCCGCCCCAACCGAAACCATCAAGAAGACCGAACCGACAGGAGCTTCCGCGTGAGCCGCCCGCTGCCCGAATTGCCCATCGCCGCCGCTACCCAGCGCCCCGTCAGCGTCTCGTTCGAATTCTTCCCGCCCAAGACCGAGAAGATGCAGGAGACCCTGTGGGAATGCGTCAAGCGGCTGGAGCCGCTGGCCCCCAGCTTCGTCTCGGTGACCTACGGCGCCGGTGGCACCACGCGTGAGCGCACCCATGACACCGTGGTCCGCATCGCCCGCGAGAGCTCGCTCAAGCCCGCCGCCCATCTGACCTGCGTCGGGCATTCCCAGGGCGAGGTAGACGACATCGCCCGGCGCTATTGGGACGAAGGCATCCGCCATATCGTAGCGCTGCGCGGCGATGCCCCCGAGGGCTCGGGCAAGTATGTGCCCACGCCGGGCGGATACGACTACGCCGTGGACCTGGTCAAAGGCCTCAAACGAATCGCCGATTTCGAGATCTCGGTGGCCGCCTATCCCGAGATGCATCCCGACGCGCCCGACGCCCAATTCGACCTCGACAACCTCAAGCGCAAGGTCGATGCCGGCGCGACCCGGGCGATCACCCAGTATTTCTTCGACGTGGATGTCTATCGCCGCTTCGTCGAGCGGGCGCGCGCCGCCGGCATCACCGTGCCCATCCTGCCCGGCATCCTGCCGGTGACCAATTTCGCCCAGGTGCAGAAATTCTCCGCCGCCTGCGGTGCCTCGGTGCCGGCCTGGATGGCGGCGCTGTTCGAGGGCCTGGACAACGACCCCGACACCCGCCGCCTGGTCGCCGCCACCGTGGCCGCCGAGCAATGCCGCCTGCTGGCCGCCGACGGCGTGACGGACTTCCATTTCTACACGCTGAACCGCGCTGATCTGGCCTATGCGATCTCGCATATCCTGGGCGTTCGGCCGAGGTTGTAACAGAAATGTCGGCCCTGATTCCGTTAGCTCTTCCTGAAATATGGAGCGTGGAGCAAGCAATCAATCAGCTTGGACCTCAGCCGGTTGGTCTGGATATCGCCTCGTGGGGGCTATGGTATCGAGGGCATTCCGACTCTACCTGGGGGCTCATCCCATCAGCCCACAGTCGTAATTACACTCATACCGTAGACGAACGGAACCTCGCTTACGATTTCAGGCTTCGAAACGACGGCGAGAGGCACCATAAAGCCAAAAGTGTTTTTGATCTTCTGTGTACGATGCAACACTACGGAGCGCCCACGCGGCTGTTGGATTGGTCTGAAAGTTTGCTGGTTGGGCTTTTTTTTGCGGTGAAAGATCAAGCTGAGTGGGGCAAGCCCGGAGCGCTGTATGTTCTGAACGCGTTCGGGCTTAACTCCCTAACATCTTACAGCTTCTCGAACACCATTCTTCCGCCAGAAGACATTGATGTGACGCTTCGCGCTGCGATGGCCATTTCGCAAAATTTGGAAGACATTTTGGACCTCGCCCTTAACGGCGAACCAAGCGGTTGGTTTAGCCTACGTTGCAATGCAGAATTTCTTAGGGAATTTTCAACGGCATTATTCGACGCAGAACACCGATTTTACACGAATGCGCGAAACTATTTTGAAAGGCTTCGCCATCCGGTAGCCGTTTTCCCGAAGAGAAATAATCCTCGCCTCATTGCTCAGGCCGGGGTGTTTACGGTGCACGGCGGAAAGGAATATCCGGCAGGGAACGTCATAACTGGCATACGCCTCCCCGAGCCTGTCTCCATGGAGGCGATCCCGGCACAGCAGCCCTTCCAAAAGTACATAATACCTTCCCATTCAAAGCCCCACATCTCCAAGCAACTGACGGCGCTGGGGATTACAGAGAGCTTCTTGTTTCCTGAATTGGATTTTCAACTAAAAGAGCAAAAGGCGCGATGGGGCAGCAAGATTAAGCAGGTTTTCTTTCAGCCGCAATTCAACCTCTGACGGAACAGGCAATGACCAATATTCTCGACCATCTCCGCGACCGCGTTCTCCTGTGCGATGGCGGCACCGGCGCGCTGGTGCAGGCCATGAACCTGTCGGTGGAAAAGGATTTCCTGGGGCTGGAGAACTGCACCGAGATCCTGGTCAAATCGCGCCCCGACGTGATCCGTGGCATCCACGCCCGCTATTTCGAGGCCGGCGCCGACATGGTCGAAGCCGACACCTTCGGTGCCTCGCCGGTAACGCTGGCTGAGTTCGGCATCGCCGATCAGGCGTTCGAGCTGAACAAGCGCGCCCTGGAGGTCGCCTGGGAGGCGGCGGAGCAGTTCAACGGCGACGGCAGGACCCGCTTCGTGCTCGGCGCCATCGGCCCGGGCACCAAGCTGCCGTCGCTCGGCCATATCGGCTATGACGAACTGGAGGCGGCCTACGTCATCCAGGCTTCGGGCCAGATCGCCGGCGGCGTCTCGGCCTTCCTAGTGGAGACCTGCCAGGATCCGCTGCAGATCAAGGCGGCCGTCAATGGCTGCAAGATCGCCTGCGCGCAGGCCGGCAAGGACATCCCCATCCTGGTCCAGGTCACCGTCGAGACCACCGGCACCATGCTGGTCGGCGCCGACATCGCCGCCGCCGCCACCGTGGTCGAGAGCTTGGGCGTGCCCTCGCTGGGCCTCAACTGCGCCGCCGGCCCGCAGGAGATGCTGGAGCATGTGAAGTACCTGACCGAGAACTGGCCGGGCTTCATCTCCATCCAGCCCAATGCCGGCCTGCCCGAATTGGTGGACGGCCAGACCCGCTATCCGCTGCTGCCGCAGGAACTGGCGCAGTGGCACGAGCGTTTCGTCGGCATGGGCGCCAATCTGATCGGCGGCTGCTGCGGCACCACTCCGCCGCACATCGCCGCCACCAACGAGATGCTGAAGCGCATCGGCAGCGGCTCGCGTCCCAATCCGGTCAAACGCTCAGTCCACTGGGTGCCGGCGGTAGCCTCGCTCTACAGCCAGGTGACGCTGAAGCAGGAAAACGCCTTCCTCGCCATCGGCGAGCGCTGCAACGCCAACGGCTCGAAGAAGTTCCGCGACTTCCAGGATGCCGAGGACTGGGACGGTATCGTCGCCATGGCGCGCGAGCAGGTGAAGGAGGGCAGCCACACCCTGGACGTCTGCACCGCCTTCGTCGGCCGCAACGAAGTGTCCGACATGACCGAGGTGGTTTCGCGCCTGCGCGGCTCGGTCACCGCCCCGCTGGTGATTGATTCCACCGAGCTGCCGGTGCTGGAAGCGGCGCTGAAACTCTATGGCGGCAAGGCCATCCTCAATTCGATCAACTTCGAGAACGGCGAGAAGGAAGCGCATGAGCGCCTGAAGCTGGCCAAGAAGTTCGGCGCCGCTGTGGTGGCGCTGACCATCGACGAAGTGGGAATGGCGAAGGACGCCGACACCAAGCTCAAGATCGCGCACCGCCTGTACGATTTCGCGGTCAACCAGCATGGCCTCGCCCCCGGCGATCTGCTGTTCGACCCGCTAACCTTCACCATCTGCACCGGCAACGAGGACGACCGCAAGCTGGGCGTCCAGACGCTGGACGCCATCGAGCGGATCAGCAAGGAGCTGCCCGAATGCGGCATCGTGCTGGGCCTGTCCAACATCTCGTTCGGCCTCAAGCCCGCCGCACGCCAGGTGCTGAACTCGGTGTTCAATGACCACGCGGTCAAGCGCGGCATGACCGGCGCCATCGTCCACGTCAGCAAGATCCTGCCGCTGCACACCCTGGCGGCCGAGGAAGTGAAGGTGGCCGAGGACCTGATCTTCGACCGCCGCGCCGAGGGTTATGACCCGCTGCAGGCCTTCATCGCCCTGTTCGGTGACCGCAAGGCCGCCGACATGAAGAAGGAGCTGCCGGCCAATGTCGAGGACCGCCTGAAGCAGCGCATCGTCGATGGCGACCGCACCGGCCTCGACGCCGATCTGGCCGAGGCCATGGGCGCCGGCTGGAAGCCGCTCGACATCATCAACAACCTGCTGCTCGACGGCATGAAGGTGGTGGGCGAGCTGTTCGGCTCGGGCAAGATGCAGCTGCCCTTCGTGCTGCAATCGGCCGAGACCATGAAGGCCGCCGTCGCCTTCCTGGAACCCCACATGGAAAAGGCTGACGGTCAGGCCAAGGCCACCATCGTGCTCGCCACCGTCAAGGGCGACGTGCACGACATCGGCAAGAACCTGGTCGACATCATTCTCACCATCAACGGCTACAAGGTGCACAACATCGGCATTAAGATGCCGGTGGGCGACATCATCAAGGCCGCCAAGGAGCACAAGGCCGATGCCATCGGCATGTCCGGCCTGCTGGTCAAGTCCACGGTGATCATGAAGGAAAACCTGGACGAGTTGACCGCCTCAGGCATCGACATCCCGGTGCTGCTGGGCGGCGCCGCGCTGACCCGTAAATACGTGGAGGAGGATTGCCGCGCCGCCTATGGCTCGGGCCGCGTCGCCTATGCCCGCGATGCCTTCGACGGCCTGGATCTGATGGCGAAGGTGGCGGAGGGCAGCTTCGACGCCCATGTGGAAGCCCGTGCCGCCGCGCCGCGTTCGGGCAACACCAAGCGCATCGGCCAGCCCACCGAGGCGGCGACCCGCCCGGTGGATTGGGACGAGGTCAACATCCGCCGCGCCGAGCTGCATAAGGACGTTCCGGTGCCGGTGCCGCCGTTCTGGGGCGCCAAGGTGGTGGAGAACGTGCCGCTGGCCAATCTGGTGCCGTTCCTCAACGAGACCATGCTCTACCAGTTCCACTGGGGCTACCGGAAGCAGGGCCGCACCATCGACGAGTTCAAGGCCTGGGCCGGCAAGGAACTCAAGCCCATCGCCACCAACATGCTCAAGCGCTGCGAGCAGGAGGGCATCCTCAAGGGTCAGGCGGTCTACGGCTATTGGAAGGCCGCCAGCCAGGGCGACAGCGTGGTGCTGTTCGACCAGGACGGCACCACCGAGGTCGCCCGCTTCGCGTTCCCGCGCCAGGCCAAGGACGGCGGCGTGTCGCTGGCCGATTTCTTCCGCCCACTCGATTCGGGTGAGCGCGACGTCATCGGCCTGCAGGTGGTGACCATGGGCAAGCGCGCCACCGAAGTGGCCGCCGAGTGGTTCAAGGCCGACAAATACCAGGACTATCTGTACCTGCACGGCCTGTCGGTGGAGATGGCCGAGGCCCTGGCTGAATACACCCACAAGCGCATCCGCGCCGAACTGGGCTTCGCCACCGAGGAAGCCGCCGACATGGAAAAGCTGCTGAAGCAGCACTACCGCGGTTCGCGCTATTCCTTCGGCTATCCCGCCTGCCCCAACATCGAGGATCAGGCCCAGCTGCTGAAGTTATTGGGGGCCGAGCGCATTGGCGTGACCCTGTCGGACGAGTTCCAGCTGGAGCCGGAACAGAGCACCTCGGCCATCGTCACCATTCACCCGCAGGCGAAATATTTCAGCGTCTGAGTTCGGGCATGAAAAAGCCCCTCTCCCTGGCGGGAGAGGGGCTTTTTATTCAAAGGCGCTAGTTCGCCATTTCCGGTGCGTATTCCGTCACAATCCAAGTCCCGTCCGCCGCCTTGCAGGCGGTGACGTCGCGGGTCATGTGCTCGTCGTTCACCGTGGCATCCTGCTTCAAGGGCCGGCAAGCGCGGCCCGAACGGTCGGCGAATTGGGTGCCGGTGGGGGTTACCGAACCCTTGGAGCCCTTCTCGGTGGTCCACGCGACCGTCTGGCCGTCTTCGGCTGCCTGGATGGTGGCGCGAGCGTGCTTCTCCTGCGCTGGCGGATCGGCGTAGGTGCCGGCAGCGAAGCCGATCACCGCACCGGCGGCAGCGCCGACTAGCGTGGCATTCAGAGTGTAATGGCCAACCACCCGGCCAATTCCGGCGCCCACGACAGCACCGCCGGCAGTACCGTAAAGCTGACCGTTGCTGGGACCTTGCGAGGAACACGCGGCCACAACCGACGCCACGGCCAGAACGGCTACCCCCTTGCGCAGCATATCCCCCTCCTCAAAATTGGAGGGGGCACTATAGCCGAAAGGGCTGGATCAGCACAAATGTCAGGGGAGTTGCACCTGTCCCGCTTCGTCCAGTGGGAAGAACGGGTTGAATGCCACCTCCCAAAGATGGCCGTCTGGATCGGCGAAATAGCCGGAATGTCCGCCCCAGAACACGTCCTGGGCCGGCTTGACGATGCGGGCACCGGCCTGCTCGGCCTCGGCCAGCACCTGGGCCACCAGCTCCTTGGCGCGCACGTTGTGGGCCAGAGTGATGGCGCGGAAGCCGGCGGGCGTGAACGGCACGGTGGCATCCTCGGCCAGGGCTTCGGCGCCATAGAGCGCCAGCACCACGCCGCCGGCTTGGAAGAAGGCAACGCTTTCATTGCCCGAGGGCGATTCGGCAAAGCCCAGCCGCGCATAAAAATCGCGCGACGTGGCAAGGTCGGCCACCCCCAGGGTGACCAGGCTCAGGCGCGGCTCCATCACCGGCCCGCGATGGTCAGGCCGTCCACCCGCAGGGTCGGGCAATCGACCCCGTAGCGGAACACCAGATCGTTGGCCGGCGCCATGTTCATCAGCATGTCCTTGAGATTGCCGGCGATGGTGATTTCCGACACCGGATAGGCGATCTCGCCCGCCTCGATCCAGAAACCGGCGGCGCCGCGCGAGTAGTCGCCGGTCACCATGTTGACGCCCTGGCCGAACAGGTCGGTGACGTAAAAACCCGAAGGAATGTCGCCGATCATCTCGGCCACGGTGACCGGACCGGCCTCCATGTAAAGGTTGCTGGCCGACGGGCTGGGCGGCGAAGCGGTACCGCGCGAAGCATGGCCGGTGCTCTTCATGCCCAACTGGCGGGCCGAGCGGCAATCGAGCAGCCAAGTGTTGAGCACGCCGTCGCCGACCACCTCTAGCCGCCGGGTCACCACGCCCTCGCCATCGCAGGGGCGCGAGCGCAGGCCGCGGATGCGGTGCGGGTCATCGATGATGCGGATGCCCGACGCGCATACCTGCTGGCCCAGCTTGTCCTTGAGGAACGAGGTACCGCGCGCCACCGACGAACCGTTGATGGCGCCGGCCAGGCTTCCCACCAGACCCCGGCTGACGCGCGGGTCGAACACCACCGGCACCTGGCAGGTCTTGACCTTGCGCGCGCCCAGGCGGCGCACGGCGCGGCGCCCGGCCTCGTGCCCGACATCTTCGGCGGCGCGCAAATCGCGCATATGGACCGCCGAGGTATAATCGTAGTCGCGCTCCATCCCCGACGAGCCCTCGCCCGCCAGCACCGAAGCCGATAGCGACCCCGAAGTAACGCAATAGGCGTGAGAGAAGCCGTTGGACGCGACAAAGGCCACATTAGAGCGGCCCCAGCCGGCATCGGCACCCTCAGAATTGGTCACCCCCTCGACCGCGCGGGCCGAATCCTCGGCCCGCTTGCACAT
>JAEZFE010000307.1 GCA_023437865.1 Pseudomonadota bacterium
GGCGTCGGCGGCGGGAATGGCGGCCAGGCCCTCGACCCCGTTGACGCGGCCACGCTCCAGGATAATCCCCAGCGCCTTCTCTTCTTCCGCATCGGTGGCGACGATCAGCTTGCCGGTCATGCGGAAAGGCACGCCGTGGCGGGTGGCGAAGTCGCGCAACATGCGGTTGCCCGCCACGCACAGCCGCGCCTTCAGACTGCCCGGCGCATAGTACATGCCGGCATGGATGACCTCGGAATTGCGCGACGAGATGCCGGTGCCGATGGCGCCCTCCGCCTCCAGCACCACCACTTCGCGCCCGGCCAGCGCCAGCGCTCGGGCGGCGGCCAGCCCGACCAAACCGGCACCGACCACCACGCAGTCGATGCGCTCCAATCCCTGGGTCACGCTTTGTCCCTTTGTGAGCCTCACGCGGCGGCAGCATAGCACCGGTGGCAAGGTTGCGGAATCCCAAGTAGAGTGCGGCTTATGACGACGATCAGAGCTTCGGTCTGCCCGCATGACTGCCCATCGGCCTGCCCGCTGGATGTCGAAATCGGAGCAGACGGCACCATCGGGCGCCTGCGCGGTGCCGCCATGCCCTATACCGAGGGCGTTATCTGCGCCAAGGTGGCCCGCTACGCCGAGCGCGTGCACCATCCCGACCGCATCCTGTCGCCGCTCAAGCGCATCGGTCCCAAGGGCGCCGGCCTGTTCGTACCCATCGGCTGGGACGAAGCGCTCGACACCATCGCCCAACGCTTCCAGGCCGCCGCCGCCGAGCACGGGGCCGAGACGGTGTGGCCGTATTTCTACGCCGGCACCATGGGGCTGGTGCAGCAGGGCGCGGCCAACCGCCTGCGCCGCGCCATGGGCTGGTCCGGGCAATCCAAGACCATCTGTGCCGCCATCGCCGGTGCCGGCTGGGTGGCCGGCACGGGGCGGCGCGGCATCGGCGTGGACATGCGCGAGGTTCCCGAAGCCGATCTGGTGGTAGTGTGGGGCGGCAATCCGGCGGCCACCCAGGTCCAGTTGATGGGCCTGATCGCGCGCGGGCGCAAGGAGCGCGGGGCCAGGCTGGTGGTGGTCGATCCCTATCGCACGCCGACGGCGGAAAAGGCCGACATGCACCTGATGCTGCGCCCCGGCACCGACGCCGCCTTGGCCTGCGCGGTGATGCATGTGCTGTTCCGCGACGGGCTGGCCGACCGCGCGTATCTGGCGCGTTATACCCAGGATGCCGGCCGGCTGGAGGCCCATGTGGCCGAGCGCCCGCCGGCCTGGGCGGCGCCGATCACCGGGCTTTCCGTCGATCAGATCGAGGCGTTCGCTCGGCTCTACGGGTCCACCCGCAAGGCCTATCTGCGCATCGGCTACGGCATGTCGCGCTCGCGCAACGGTGCGGTCAGCGTCCATGCCGCAAGCTGCCTGCCCGCAATCACCGGCGCGTGGATCGAACGGGGCGGCGGCGCGGCGCTCAGCCTGTCGGGCGGCTTTGCGCTGGATCGCGATCTGGTGGAGGCCGAGGACATCCCTCAAGCTGGCGTGCGCGTCCTTGACATGTGCGAGATCGGGCCAATTCTCACCGGAGACATTCAGGCGCTCAAGGGCGGGCCGCCAGTCACCGCCATGCTGGTGCAGAACACCAACCCGGCCACCGTCGCCCCCGAGACCGCGCTGGTCTGGCAAGGGCTGGCGCGTGAGGACCTGTTCCTGGCGGTGCACGAGCAGGTGATGACCACCACCGCCAAATTCGCCGACATTGTGCTGCCGGCCACCACCTTCCTGGAGCACGCCGACCTCTATACCGCCTACGGCCACACCTTCCTGCAGGCGGCCAAGCCGGTGATCCCGCCGGTGGGCGAGGCGCGCTCGAACCATTGGGTGGTGGGCGAACTGGCCTGCCGGCTGGGCGCCCGCCATGCGAGCTTCGGCTTGGACGAGTGGCAGATGGTGGACGGCTGCCTCCGTGCCTCGGGCCTGCCGGGTGCGGACGAGTTGCACGCCATGCGCTGGCTTGATTGCGCCCCCAGCTTCGAGGCGGCGCATTACCTGGACGGCTTCGGCCATGACGGCCGCTTCCGCTTCGCCCCCGCTTGGGGCGCCGACGGCATGCCCGAACTGCCCGATTACTGGCCGACAATCGAGGTGGCAGAGGACGAGCATCCGTTCCGCCTGATCACCCCGCCGTCGCGCCATTTCCTCAACACCAGCTTCAACGAGACCCCGACGTCGCGTAAGCAGGCGGGGCGGCCCACATTGCTTATCCATGCCGAGGACGCGGCTCGGCTGAGCGTTGCCGTCGGGCAAAAGGTGCGTCTGGGTAATCGGCGCGGCAGCGTGGTGGTGCATGCGCACCCCACCGACGGCATCGCGCGCGGCGTGGTGGCGGTGGAAGGCGTCTGGGCCAACGAGGATTTCGTCGAAGGCATCGGCATCAACTGCCTGGTCGGCGCCGATCCGGTGCTGCCGGCGGGCGGCGCGGCGTTCCATGATTGCGCGGTCTGGGTGAGGGGGGAGTCGTGAGCAAGAAAGCGCATGTAATCGTCGTCGGCAACGAGAAGGGCGGCGCAGGCAAGTCGACCATCGCGATCCACATGGCGACCGCGCTGCTGCATGGCGGCGTGCGG
>JAEZFE010000314.1 GCA_023437865.1 Pseudomonadota bacterium
GCCCTGGTGCGGCGCCGGCGGATTACCGTCCTCTCCGACCAGCAGCACGTGGGTCAGGTCGGGCAGATTGCCGCGCACGCCGGAAATCTTGCGGGCATAGAGCGGCTCGGTGGCGATCAGCACCTTGGCGCGCGAAAACTCCAGGCGCGATTTTAGCGGGCCGGGACCGAAGGCACCGAACAGCGGGCAAAATACCGCGCCGGCCTTCCAGCAGCCCAAAGCGGCGAGGTAGAGGTCGGCGGTACGGCCCAGCAGCACGGCCACGGTGTCGCCGGGCTTGACCCCGCACTCGATCAGCACGCTGGCGGCGCGCGACGACGCATCGGCCAATTGGGCAAAGGTGAAGGTCTGGCGCTCGTAGCGCCGGCCCAAGCAGGTCAACGCCAGACGGTCGCCCCGACCCTCGGCCACATGGCGGTCCACCGCCTCGTGGGCAAGATTGAGCCCTCCCCCGGGCAACCCTGCCAGCATGGACTTGGCGACATTCCAATCAAGCGACGGCTCCGCGACGGTCGTGCCGTTCTTCGGCAGGGCCATACTTCCTCCCGCATCTGACGCTTGGGACCCCACAAAGGGGTCGCCATCCTCCCAAAAGTGCCGTGCATTCTGATGAGGGAGGGCGTCGTACGCAACAGGTCGATTCGCAGGGCTGCGATGCACCCCTCAGCCCTTGGCGCCGGGGCGCCCCGTTGCCATGGCCAATCCGCCGAAGATCAGCCCGCCGCCAACCGCGTGAAACCAGCGGAATTCCTCGCCCAGCAGCAGCACGGCAAGCACGGCGGTGAATAGCGGGATCATGTAGGAATACTGCCCGGCGGTGGCCGCCCCCACCGCCGCGACGCCTCGGTTCCAAAAGTAGTACGCCAGAAGAGACGCAAACACCGCGGTATAGGCGACGGCCCCAAGGATGCTGGGGGTGGGAGTGACGACGGCGTGGTGGCTGAGATGCCAGAGATAGAACGGCGTCAACGCGACCAGCCCGACCATGATCAGCACCGCCAGCAAGGTGGTGCCGGCCACCGGCAGGGCAAAACGCTTGAGCATGGTCGAGTAGAGGGCCCACGACAGGGTGGCAAGCAACATCAGGCCATCGCCCGGGGTCAGCACCAAGGCGGCGAGCCGGCCCGGATCACCGCGCGACACCACCGCCAGTACACCGCACACCGACACCACGATGCCCGCCGCCTGGCCGGGGCGGATCCGGTCACCCAGCCACACCCGGCCCAGCAGCAGGATCATCAGCGGCATGGAGGCGCCGACGAGCGTGGCGTTGATGGCGGTGGTGGTCTGTACCGCCATGTAGAGCAGCGTGTTATAGGCCGCCACGCTGAACAGCCCCATCAGCACCACCACCCGCCAATGGGTCAGGAACAGCCGGCGGTGCGCCAGCACGTCGCGGAAGGTGAAGGGCAGCAGCAGCGTCAGGGCGAGCAGCCAGCGCCAGAACGCCAGCTCGATGGGAGCGATTTCAGACCCGACCGCGCGCCCCACCAACGCGTTGCCGGCCCAGAAGAGGGGCGGCAACACAAGAAGCAGCAGCCAGAGCGAGCGGTTGCTCACGGCAGCAGGGAATTGTCGATGACATGGCGGCCGATGGCCTCGGCCAGGGTACGGTTGAAGCGCGGGCTGTAATGCACCGTGTCCACGTAGGCATTGCCCTCGCCGGGCTCAAGCTCGGCAAGCCACAGGGTGTTGTGGTCCATCAATTGGCCGGCCGCCCGCATCTCGGCCATGCGCGGATACCCCTTGGCCGAATTCATGTGGTGGGCCAGCAACTCGGTCTTCACCGGCACGGCGCGCTTGGCGTTGTCGTAATGGTAGGTCGGCACCGGCTGCTGCACGAACACTGCCTTGAAACCCAGCGTATCGGCGGTGGCAGCGATGATGCGGCGGTTGGTGTCGAGCCGGCGGATGACGCGGTCGAGATCGGCATCCGAACAGGCAACGGCACGGTCGGGCGCCTCGGCGGGCGCGCCGCCGAGCAGCCGGTGACCCAGCGCGACCATATCGGAGCGGTTGGCCAGCTCGGTGGTCAGGGGCAAGCGCTGCATGGCGCCGGTGGCCCGCTCGATGCGGTCGCTCCACGCCGAGCGGTCAGGCACCTGGCAAGACTGGAAATCACTCAGGCCGTCGATGAAGACCACCACGTTGGGCCGGTTCCCGGCGGTCAGCAGGCGCTCCAGCGCAATGCGCTCCTGGGTCGAGAACCACGACACCACGCCCATGTTGAACACCTGGACATCCTTACCGGCGGCCTTAAGGGTGTCCTCCAGAAAAGCCGGGATGGTCTCGCCGTCGGGCACGCCCGAGCCGAAGGTCGTCGAGCCGCCGAACACGAAGACCTTCGCTCCGGGGCCATCGATGTTCTGGACGCGCCCGTTGCCGCGCCAGCCCTCGGGCGAAATGGTGAAATGCTTGCCCGCGCGCGGTGGAAGGCGGTATTCCACCAGCGGGCTATAAACCGCCTCACCCAATTGCGCCTCTTCAGACAGGACGGCGCGGTAGGTCTGGGGCGCATCGGTGTCGTAAAGCTTGCGGATGTCCTGATCGCTCAGCGCCGGCTGGGACGCGGCGGTGCTGGCATCCAGCCGGGACATGGCGAGGCCGGCGCCCCATTCGGCCAGTCCGGCCAGGAGCACCCCGCCAAGAACGAGCTTGGCGAGACTGCCGAAGACGAGGCCGAAGGAACCGGGTTCGTCAGTGTTGCTGGAGCGGCGGCGGCGGCGCATGGGACGACCTATGGCAAGAGGCAAGTTCGGTCATACCCCGAAAGTGGGGGCAGGGCAACGAAGAGGAGGAGTGAGGGATGTTTGTTCTTCATGAGCGGTTGGCGGCGGATACCGTCACCATCACCGACTGGCCCCTGTGCCGCATCCAGCTGATGAACGACGCCACCTATCCATGGGTGGTCCTGGTGCCACGCCGCTCGGGCGTGGTCGAAATCCATGAACTGGATGCCGGCGACCGCCTGACCCTGATCGAGGAAATCGCGAAGGCGTCACATCTGCTGCAAAATTCGGTTAAGGCCCACAAGATGAACGTGGCCGCCTTGGGCAACGTGGTGCCGCAACTGCATGTCCATGTCGTCGCCCGCTTCACCACCGATCCTGCCTGGCCCAAGCCGGTTTGGGGCGTCGTGCCCCCCCAGCCCTTCGAGCCCCACGCGCTGGAACAGGAAGTGGCTCGGCTCAAGCAGCTGTTCAGCTGATGCTGCTGGCCGGCGTACACCTGATGCCTGATTTGTCGGGCGCTATGGTTTGCCCCAAGGAGCGGCTGGTGGCAGTGTCCGACCCGATCGGCGACCCCACCGCCCGTCAAGCCCCCAGCCTGGCCGCCGAGGCCATCAAGCGGCTGGTCTCGCTGCTGCGCCAGCGCCGGCCCGCCACGGTGGTGTGGATGGGCGACGCCCTTCCCGCCTTGCTTGCAGCGGACCGGCTGGCCAAGCGCGAAGCCGACGAGATCGCCCGCCAGGCCCAGGCCGTGGACTGGCACTGGGTCGCCGATACCCTGCCCGCCGGCCTGCCCGGCACCGCCTCGGCGGAGCTGGCGGTGGGCGGGCTGACTTACCGCCATATCGGTAAGGCAGGAGCGGCAGCCGAGGTATCGTGTGCGCCGTGGCCGCTCGCCACCTTCGAGGGCGGCACCTGGCCATGTTTCGTCATTGACGGCAAGCGCATGGTGATTCCGCCCTTCGGCCCGCGTGCCGACGGCATGGATGTGCTGTCGCCTCCGTTCCAGGCGCTGTTCCGCCGCCCGTTCAACGTGCTGATGCTGGCCGGCGGACGCATCGTCACCCGCCACCGCGCGCGATTGACCGCGCCCGGCAAAGTCACTACATAGCTGACCGATGGGACACGCACCCACAATTGTCTGGCTGAGGCAGGACCTGCGGCTTGCCGACCATCCCGCCTTGGCGGCGGCGGACGGCCCCGTGGTTGTGGCCTTTGTGCTGGACGAAGACGGCCCGTGGAAGCCCGGAGGGGCATCGCGCTGGTGGCTGCACCACAGTCTGGCGGCACTGGGGGCCGATCTGACGTCCAGGGGTGGGCGGCTGGTGCTGCTGAAGGGCAGCGCCGAACGCGAGATCCCGCAGTTGGCCCGGCAAGTGAACGCGGACGCCGTGCACTGGCTGCGCCGCTGGGAGCCCGAGGAACGCGCCCGCGAGGCCCGCATGGCGGAGGCCTTGCGCGGACTAGGCGTGGCACCCCGCGACTTTCCCGCCGACCTGCTATTCGAACCCGGCACCGTGCGGACCAAGGGCGGCGCCCCCTTTCAGGTGTTCACCCCGTTCTGGCGCTGCGCCATGACACTGGGTCCGCGCCCGCTCCCCCTGCCCGCTCCCGAGCGTATTGAGAGCCCGGATTGCGCGGAACTGCCTCTGGACGAACTGGGGCTGATGCCGGCCAGACCGTGGTGGCAGGGCATGGCGGAGA
>JAEZFE010000444.1 GCA_023437865.1 Pseudomonadota bacterium
GGGCGCCCTGGCCCTGCAACTGGCCCTGCCCCTGGATGGAGCCGTTCCCGGCGACGATAGAATTGTCAGCAGCCTGGGCGACGGAAACGCCCATCAGCAGGGCAGCACCGGAAACGCCCATCAACAAAGCCTTCTTCATATTGCCTCCTATTGGCATTGCCTAACGAAGTCGACATTCGTCGCCGCTCGCATCCCAGGGGATCGGGCCAGGCAACGCTTCCGCTCCTTCCTTGGCGAAGGAGAGCAGGGCGATGCCTGGGGCCGGATCAGTCGGCCGCTGCGGCCCTTCTGTTAAGGCAACCCCCGTGCCAGAACCGCTGGCGCGGGTTAAGCCATTGAGAAGGCAGAAAAAGAGCCGCCGCCCGCGGGGCTGGCCCACGGGCGGCGGTGTAACGGCAATGAGACGGGTGTACAGACCTGTGACGTTTTTCAGACCGGCTCGCCGATCGTGACATCCAGAGTGGGCAGGCCCTCCACTCGCCCGATCAGCCGGTCACCCGGACGCACTGGGCTGACGCCTTCCGGAGTGCCGGTGTAGACCAGATCGCCCAGCCCGAGGTGGTAGTACTGGGAAAGGTGTGCGATGACCTCGGGGATTGACCAGATCATGTCAGCGATGTCGCCGCGCTGGCGGATTTCGCCGTTGATCTCAAGCGTGATCGTGCCGGTCAGGATGGGATCGGCGCCGCGCACGATCGGCGTGATCGGGGCCGAGAACTCGAACGACTTGCCCAGATCCCAGGGACGGCCCTTGTCGCGGGCGGCGAATTGCAGGTCGCGCCGGGTCATGTCCAGGCCCACCGCATGGCCGAACACCGCCTTGGCGGCCTCCTCGGGCTTGGCCTGGAACACCGGCGCGCCCACGGCCACCACCAGTTCGATCTCGTGATGCAGGTTGGCCGTGGCTGGGGCATAGGGAATGGGACCACCGCCCGGTACCAGCGCGTCGGGCGACTTGGTGAAGTAAAACGGCGGCTCGCGGTTGGGGTCCGAGCCCATTTCTCGGGCGTGCGCGGCGTAATTACGGCCCACGCAGAACACGCGGCGGACAGGGTACAGGGCGTCTTCGCCGGCCACCGGCACGGCAGGTTGGCGAAGCTCGAACAGGGTGCGCATCAGGCAGTTCTCCCGCAGCGGAATTCAGCCCCGCAGCATGCACGCCTTTGCCCCCGGCGATCAACCCGTGGACAAAGAGGCTTGACACTTTCCTTGAGGTGGAAATCATTGGACCCATGAACACGTCCCAAAAGAGGACGGTCTGGGAGGATAAATATCGTGCGATTCCAGCTTGGGGATTACGTCCCCTATCTGCTGAGCCGTGCTGGCGTTTCGCTGGCCACAAATTTTTCACGCGAACTGGACCAGTTCGGCATCTCGCTGCCCATGTGGCGGGTGATGGCCGCACTGTTGGACGAGGGCGAGCAGCGCCTGGGCGACCTTGCCCGGCTGACCGCCATCGAGCTGTCCACTTTGTCGCGCATCACCGCAGCCATGGAGGTGCGGGATCTGGTGACCCGCCGGCGGTCGGGCCAGGATGCCCGGGCGGTCCTGATCGGACTTACCCCTGACGGCCGCCGCAAGGCGGAAGCCATCGTCCCACGCGCCCTCGATTGGGAGAGTGCGGCGGTGGCCGGCATGAGTGATGAGGAGGTCCGCACGCTCAAGGGCCTGCTGCAACGCCTTTACGGCAATGTGGCGGGCGGCGAGGGCGAGAAGGCCGCCTCCTGAGGGATCGGGCGTCACTTTTGTCCGGGGTGACGCCCAAACCCGCCATGCCTAAACTGGCTGCCATGGACATGCTCGATATCGATGGCATCAGGCTGGAATGCCGCTGGGTTGGTTCGCCCGGCGCCGCGCCGGTCTTGGTGTTCCTGCACGAGGGGCTGGGGTCGGTGTCGCTGTGGCGCGACTTCCCCGACCGCGTGGCCGCCGCCACCGGTCTGACTGCCTTCGTCTATTCCCGCCAGGGCTATGGCGGCTCCTCACCGGTGGAACTGCCGCGTCCACTCGACTATCTGGAGCGCGAGGCGTGCGATGTGCTGCCCCGCGTGCTGGACGCGGCAGGCATCGCCTCGGCCATCTTGATTGGTCATTCCGATGGCGGCTCCATCGCCCTGGTTCATGCGGCCCAGGACCCGCGCGTCGTCGGCGTGGCCGTGCTGGCGCCGCACACCTTCGTCGAGGATATGTGTGTCGAAGCAATCGCGAGCGTGCGTGCGGGCTGGCCGGGCGCGCTACGCGGCAAGCTGGCCCGCCACCATGGCGATAACGTGGACGGCGCCTTCCATGGCTGGAGCGATACTTGGCTGAGCCCGGCCTTCCGCGCCATGGATCTGCGCCCTTATCTGGCGCGCATCCGTGTGCCGCTGCTGGTAGTCCAGGGCGAGGATGACGAATACGCCACGCTCGCCCAGGTCACCGAAATCACCACACGGGTTCCCGGTTCCGCCGCGCAGGTTCTGGCCGAATGCGGCCATTCGCCGCAACGCGACCAGCCCGAAGCGGTGCTGGCCGCCATTGCCGAATTGGTCAGGCGAGTTCGAACACCGCTTCGATCTCCACCGCCACGTTGAGCGGCAGCGATGGTGCGCCCACGGCAACGCGGGCATGGCGGCCGGCATCGCCCAGCACCTCGACCATCAGGTCCGAGGCGCCGTTAACCACCTTGGGCTGGTCGGTGAAGTTGGGGGTGCTGGCAACAAAGGCAGTCAGCCGCACCACCCGCTTGATGTTGTCGAGCGACCCGGCGGCCGCCTTGGCCTGGGCCAACAGCCCAAGGCCACACAGGCGCGCGGCGCGCACGCCGTCCTCCAGGCTCACCTCGTCGCCCAGCTTGCCGATCACCGCCGGCCTGCCGGCTTCCAGTGGCAATTGGCCCGAAACGAACACCAGATTGCCGGTGACGGCATAAGGCACGTAATTGGCCACCGCGGCGGCGGGGGTCGGCAGGGTGATGCCGAGATCCTTAAGGCGCTGCTCGACGCTCATGCTGTCCTCCGTAATGAGAGGCGGGCAGGGTAGCGCGGCGGGGGCGGGGTCTCAACCCACCAGGAAGCCCTGACCCGCTAAACTCTTCAAAATGGACGTTACCTCGCCGCCGAGGCGGGTCGCCAACTCGGCTGGAGAGGTCTTGCCATCGCAGGCCGCGAGGACCGCGCGGGACGGTGGGTCCAGCAGCAGATTGCCGAGCCGCGCGGTCGGCAGGAAGGTCTGCTCCGTGGCGAGCAAGCGGGCGGGAGCAAAGGCGAGCGGGTAGGCCGACACCTTGGGGACATCGGGCGTTTCCTCGGAATGCAGCGTCCAGCACTCGGCCCGCACCAGGGTCAGGCCCAACTCGACCAGGGCTTTCTGAACTTCGTCCTTGTCGCGGATGCCTGCACGGGAGGCGGCCTCGGTGACCAGCTTGCGGGCGGGAACAGGGCGGCCCGCGCGTTCGGCCAGCACCACGTTCAGCGCCGCCGCCGCCCGCTTGACCACCCGTACGCTGGTGCCGCCGGGGCCGGTGAAGTCGGCTGGGCCGTCCTGCTTGAGGTCGATGGGGCCGCGCGGCTCCAATTGCGAGGTGATGGCGAAGTCGAGGATGCGGCTGCGGTCGGGCTGATGGTTCAGCGCGTTATCTGGCCGGCACACCAGGCTGACGCGGAAGCGCTGGTTGACCAAATAGTCGATGTACTGCTCGCGTTCTGTGGTGGTGGTGAATTGCGCCAGGGTTTCCCTCACCTTGGCCGGCACGTTGCCGGCCACCATGCGCTTGGGATGCGCGTCGCCCAGATATTGCAGGCCCGCCGCTTCTACCTTGGAGACCACCTGGTGGAAATAGAACTGGTGGTTACAAGGTTCAAAATATTCATGCATAAGGTAGGCCGGCGGGCTGGATTTCAGCGTATGCAGCTCACGTGCGAGGCTAAGCCGCCACGGGTCGTTCTCCATGGGCGCGGCCGCCAGAATGAGTTCCAGCAGGCCGATGGCGCCGGCCACCTTGTCGGCTGGCGTGGCAAGGCGGGCACAATGCTGGGTCAGCATGTCACGCACTGCCCGGGAGGTGTACCAGCCGGGCAGCGTGTTGTAGCTGATCAAGCCGATTCCGTTGGGCGCCAACAGCTTGGCATTGACCGCCACTGTGGCGTCCTGGACCTCGGGCGGTACCCATGACAGCACGCCGTGGGCGATGATGTAGTCGAAGCGGCCCAACTCCTCGCCCAGCTCAGTGATCGATTGGGCGAGGAAGGTGATGTTGGTCAGGCCCAGCCTGCCGGCGATGTCGCGGGCGCGGGCGATCTGCACCTCCGACAGATCGACGCCCACGAAGTCCGCCTTGGGCCAACGCGCCGCCATGGGGATCAGGTTGCCCCCCGAGGCGCAGCCCAGCTCCAGCACGCGCGCCTTGCGCCAGTCGGGCGGGCTCATGCCGTAGAGGCGGCCCATGGCATTCAGGTATTGGGGGGCGGTGTAATCGTAGACGCAATTCTCGTACGGAACGGCATCGTAAGCTTCGGCGATATCGCTCATAGAGGTCTCCAGCGGATATCCGGGCTTACCGAAGCTGGCCAAACGGGTCAATAGACGACACAGGCCTTCAATCCGCCCAGGTCCGAACGGTCGAGCTCCAGCCGACCACCGTGCAGGGCGACAAGGTCGCGCACGATCGCAAGCCCCAGGCCATGACCGGGGGCCGTTTCGTCAAGCCGGGTGCCCCGCCGCGTGACCTCTGCCCGCTGCCCGTCGTTCAGCCCCGGGCCGTCATCCTCGACCATCAGCAGGCCTGGCTCGACTGTGACGAGGACGCGGCTGCTCGCCCATTTGCAGGCGTTGTCCATCAGGTTGCCCGCGATCTCGGCCAGATCGTCGCGGTCGCCGGGAAACGGGGCATCGCCCGACATGTCGATCTTCAGGCCCTTGTCCGCGTGCACCTTGGCAAGCATGCGGGCAATGTCGGCCACGACTTCAGCCACTGCCACCTTGGCCCCGAGAATGTGGGCGGACGATGCCGCGGCACTGGCGCGGGCCAGATTGTGCTCGACCAGCCGGCCCATGCGTTCGGTCTGTTCGGCCAGCACGGCGTGGTCGGGGTTGCCGCTGGATAGTTCGGCCCGCATCACCGCCAGCGGTGTCTTCAGGCCATGGGCCAGATTTCCCACATGGGCGCGTGCGCGCTCGACCAGTTGGGCGTCGTGGTCCAGAACGGCGTTCAGCGCTTCGGCCAGCGGCGCGATTTCAGCGGGATAGCCGCTCGACAGACGCAGTCCCTCGGCCCGTTTCAACTCGGCCAGTTCTGCCGCCAGCTTGGACAAGGGCCGCAGGCCATAGCGCACCTGGATCGCCATGGCGGGGGCCAGCCCTGCCGCCAGGGCGACGAAGGACGCCAGGAGCAGGCGGTCGAAGCGGGCCAGTTCGGCAT
>JAEZFE010000544.1 GCA_023437865.1 Pseudomonadota bacterium
GTTCTGGCATTCCGGCGTGCTGCAGCGTGCCGGGCAGAACACCGTGGAAGGCGTGCTGGCGATGACCGCCAAGGCCGGTTTCCGCATCGAGGAAATCACCATCTCGGGCCGTGGCCGTACCCAGACCGAGGACATCGCGGCGGCTTTGGCCGCCACGCACGGCCAGCCCATCCTGGGGGTCAACCTGGAGCGGGTGAAGGACCGGCTGGAGGCCATCCCTTCGGTGTACATGGCCGCCGTCGAGCGCCGCCTGCCCGGCAACCTGCATCTGGCCATCGTCGAGCGCCAGCCGGTCGCCATCTGGCAGAACAACGGCGAGCATGTCCTGGTGGACCGCCTCGGCCGCACCATTCCGGGCAGCATCAGCGGGTTCGAGGAGCTGCCGCTGGTGGTGGGCGACGGTGCCGGTGCGCGCGCCGACGAACTGCTGAGCATGCTGGCCGGCGAGCCCGATCTGGCGTCGCGGGTCAAGGCCGCCGTGCGGGTGGCCAACCGGCGCTGGAACCTGATGCTGGACGACGCGCAGAAGGGGGTGGAAGTGCGCCTGCCCGAGGATCAGCCGGAGGCCGCCTGGCACCGGCTGGCCCAGTTGGAGCGCGAGCGCGCGCTGTCGGCCCGCCAGGTCAGCATGATCGACCTGCGCACGCCCGACCGCATGGTGCTGAAGACCGAACGCCCGGCCAGCCCGGCCGAAGCTGCCAAACGCAAGGACAACGGGGCCTGAGGGCCTCGGGACAGGACGAGGGGGAACCAGGGGAATGCGCAACGGACTTGTGGCCGCGCTGGATGTGGGCAGCACCAAGGTGTGCTGCTTTATCGCGCGCGTCCAGGACGACGGCACCCCCCGCATCGTCGGCATCGGCCATCAGGTCGCGCGCGGCATGCGCGGCGGCGCCGTGGTCGACATGGAAGAGCTGGAGCACTCCATCCGCGCGTCGGTCGAGGCCGCCGAAGACATGGCGGGCGAGCGCATCAAGGCGGTCGTGGTCAACGTCTCGGGCGGTTCTCCCCAATCGGCCAATGTGAAGGTCGAGGTCTCCATGAACGGCCATGCCGTCAACGAGGCCGACATCCGCCGCATGCTGGACCATGGCCGGGCCCACCATGAAAGCGCCGACCGCGAGATGGTCCACGCCATTCCCGTGGATTATACAATCGACGGCAACGAGGGGATCAAGGATCCCCGCGGCATGTATGGCGAGCGTCTGGGCGTCGCCATACACGTTATTTCGGCTGGTGTGGGGCCGGTGCGCAACCTGCGCACCGTCGTAAACCGCTGCCATTTGGACATAGAGGCGCGGGTGGTCAGCCCCTATGCCTCCGGTCTCGCCTGCCTGGTGGACGACGAGCGCGAGCTGGGCGTCACCTGCATCGACATGGGCGGCGGCACCACCTCGATTGCCGTGTTCCTGGCCGGCCAGCTGGTGCATACCGACGTTATCCCGGTCGGCGGCCATCACGTCACCAACGACATCGCGCGCGGCCTCTCCACCCCGCTCAGCTATGCCGAGCGCATGAAGACGCTGTACGGCAGCGCCATCCCCTCCCCCGCCGACGACCGCGAGATGCTGAAGGTCCCGCTGGTGGGCGAGGACGAGGACGGCGCCTCCAATCAGGTGCCGCGCTCCATGCTCATCCAGATCATCCAGCCCCGGCTCGAGGAGACCTTCGAGCTGGTCCGCTCCCACTTGGAACAAGGCGGCTTTGACAAGCTTGCCGGGCGCCGCGGCGTGCTGACCGGCGGCGCCAGCCAGATGCAAGGCGTGCGCGATCTGGCCGGGCTGGTTCTCGACAAGCAGGTGCGGCTGGGCCGCCCTGTCGGTTTCCACGGGCTGCCCGAAGCCACCGGCGGCCCGGCTTTCTCCACCTGCGGCGGATTGATCCGCTATGCGCTCGCCCACACGCCGCCGCCGGTGCGGGGCAAGAAGGCGAGCGCGGACGGACCGTCCACCGGCTCGGGTTGGGGTAAGCTTGGTCAGTGGCTCAAAAGCAACTTCTAAAAACAGAAAAGACTACCCCACAAAACGGCCGCAAAAGATCGGCCAATAGCGCGGAGGGTACCAGATGCTGAACTTTCTTCCGGGTTCGCCCAGCGAATTGAAGCCCAAGATCACCGTGGTCGGCGTCGGCGGTGCCGGCGGCAACGCGGTCAACAATATGATCGCCTCGAAGCTCGAAGGCGTGGAATTCATCGTCGCCAACACCGACGCCCAGGCCATCACCCAGTCGCGCACCGAGCGCCGGGTGCAGCTGGGCACCGTGGTCACCCAGGGCCTGGGCGCGGGCTCGCGTCCCGATATCGGCCGCGCCGCCGCCGAGGAAAGCCTGGAAGAAATCATCGGCCAGATCGGCGGTGCCAACATGGTGTTCATCACCGCCGGCATGGGCGGCGGCACCGGTTCGGGCGCCGCACCGGTGATCGCGCGCGCCGCGCGTGACCAGGGCATCCTGACCGTCGGCGTGGTGACCAAGCCGTTCCACTTCGAAGGCGCGCACCGCATGCGCACCGCCGAGGCGGCGATCGAGGAACTGTCGCAATACGTCGACACCCTGATCATCATTCCGAACCAGAACCTGTTCCGC
>JAEZFE010000561.1 GCA_023437865.1 Pseudomonadota bacterium
GGGGGGGGGGGGGGGGGGGGGGGGGGGGGGGGGGGTGGCGTGTCGGTCTCGGTCATCGTTGTCTCGTCCAGCGCCGCCTGCAATGCGGCTTGGGTGGGAGAAGCGGCCACGTGGATGCGGGCCCAGGGAAGAGCCTTCAACTCGCTGGCCACGTTGGGGCTCAAGGCGAAGGCCTCGATCCGCGCGGTAGAATCGGCAAGGCCGGCGGCCCGCACGAGGGTAGCAAAGGTGGCCGCCGTGCGGGGAGAGAAAAACAGCGCCACGTCCACCCCGTCCGACCTTAGACGTTCGGCCAGGGAGGGAGATATTTCAGTAGCGGTCCTGGCTTCGTAAAGGACCACGCGGCGCACGGCGAAGCCAGCCTCGGCCAATTGTCCCGCCAGATCGCCCGCCGTCACCGTACCGGCGGCATGCAGGAGGGCGCCAGCTTGCGGTGTGCAGCGTCCTCTGACCAGCGCCGCCAGGGTATCGACGTCGCCGCCGGCGCTCTCCACGCTGACGTAACCTAATTCACGCGCCACCCGCGCTGAGGCGTCCCCCACCGCATAGACCGGCAGCGACCGCTCGGGACAGGCGCGCGCCAGGGCACGGATGCCGTTGGCCGAGGTGGCAAGAATGCCTTGCACCCCTGCCGCATCAACCTCGGCGTCCACCGGCACGATGTCGAGCAATGGCTCGATGGCGACGGTGATCCCGCGAGCGGACAACTCCCGCGCCACGCCCTCGGAATCCTCCCGAGGCCGTGTGACGAGAGCAGTCCTGGTCTTGTTCACCGCGCCGACGCCGGCCGCCCCGCCAACCCCGGCGCTCGGCGCGTCGTCCATGGGGCTCAGGCCTTACAGTCGAAGAAACCCGGCCCGGCGACCGCCTTCAGCTCCTCGCCCGCATCCTTGCCCATGGCGTCGGCGTCGGCGGCCTTGCCCTGGCGGGAGGTGGCGTGGACAACCTTGCCGTCGGGGCTGATGATCAGGCCACGGAACGACAGATCGTCGCCGGACAGTTCGGCCAGCGCCGCGATGGGCGTGCGGCACGAGCCGTCGAGGGTCAGCAGGAAGGCGCGCTCGGCAGTGATGCGCACCATGGTGTCGGGGCAGTTGAGCGCCGCCAGATACTTATGGGCCTGGGCATCGTCGCTGCGGCAGGTGATGCCGATGGCGCCCTGGGCCACGGCGGGCAGCATGTCGTCTGTTTCCAGCGCGCAGGTGGCGTGCTGCGACAGCCCCAGCCGATTGAGGCCGGCCATGGCGAGCAGGGTGGCATCCACCACGCCCTCGGATAGCTTGCGCAGCCGCGACTGCACGTTGCCGCGGAAATTGATGACCTTGAGGTCCGGCCGCTTGTGCAGGATTTGGGCGCCACGGCGCAACGAGGCCGAGCCGATGATTGCGCCCTCGGGCAGATCGGCCAGGCTCTTGGCCGTGAGCGACAGGAAGGCATCGCGCACGTCCTCGCGCGGCAGCACGCACGGCAGCACGATGCCGTCGGGCAGCACCGTCGGCACATCCTTCATGGAGTGAACCGCCAGATCGATGCGGCCCTCCAGCATGGACTCATCGAGTTCCTTGGTGAACAGGCCCTTGCCGCCGATCTCGGCCAGCGGGCGGTTCTGCACCAGATCGCCGGTGGTCTGGATCACCTGGATGGCGATGGCGCCTTCGGCGGCCAGCTCGGGCCAGGCGGCGGCCAGGCGGTCGCGCGTCTCGTGGGTCTGGGCCAGCGCCAGCGGCGAGCCGCGGGTGCCGATGGTGAGGATGGGGTGGTTTGCTTTGGACGTCATGGCCCTGGTGTTGTAGGAAAAGCTGAAGGTTCTGGAAAGGATTTTCGCGGTGCTGATTCTGGGCGTTGAGACCTCTTGCGACGAGACCGCGGCGGCGGTGGTGGCCGACGACCGGTCCATCCTGGCCGATGTGGTGCTGTCGCAGTTGGAGGAACACCGCCCCTTCGGCGGCATCGTCCCCGAAATCGCGGCGCGCGCCCATCTGGAGCATGTGGACCGGCTGGTGGCCGAGGCCATGGCACAGGCCGGCATCGGCTTCGGCCAGATCGACGCGGTGGCCTGCACCGGCGGACCCGGCCTGATCGGCGGCGTCATGGTCGGCGTGATGACCGCCAAGGCCATCGCGCTGGCCGCCAACAGGCCGTTCCTGGCGGTCAACCACCTGGAGGGCCACGCGCTGACCGCGCGGCTGACCCACGACATCCCGTTCCCCTATCTGCTGCTGCTGGCCTCGGGCGGCCATTGCCAGCTGCTGGCCGTGCGCGGCGTCGGGCAGTACCGGCGGCTGGGCACCACCATCGACGACGCCGTCGGCGAAGCCTTCGACAAGGTCGCTAAAATGGTTGGCCTGGGCTATCCCGGCGGCCCGCAGGTGCAGGCCTGGGCGGCCAAGGGCGACCCGGCCCGCTTCGCCCTGCCGCGTCCGATGAAGGGCAAGCCAGGCTGCGATTTCAGCTTTTCCGGCCTGAAGAACGCCGTGCGCCTGCTGGTCGAGAGCCTGCCCCAGCCCCTGGGCGACCAGGACGTGGCCGATGTCTGCGCCGCCTTCCAGGCCGCCGCCGCCGAATCGGTGGCGGACCGGACCAAGCGCGCCATCGCCGAATTCACCAGCCGCTGGCCCGAGGGCAAGCATCTGGTGGTCGCCGGCGGCGTCGCCGCCAACACCGCGTTGCGCGCCGCGCTGGAGCAGGTGGCCGGCAAAAGCGGGCTGACCTTCCTGGCCCCGCCGCTGAAATTGTGCACCGACAACGCCGCCATGATCGCCTGGGCCGGAATCGAGCGCTTCCGCCTGGGTCTGACCGATCCGCTCGATTTCGCGCCCCGCCCGCGCTGGCCACTGGACCCCACGGCGCCCAAGGCGCGCGGGGCCGGGGTGAAGGCCTAAGGGTTGCGGTCACGCGAATCCGCATTACCTCGTGCGGACTAGCGAGAAGGAGCGCCCCATGGAGAATTTCGTCTTCCACAATCCGGTGAAGCTGCTGTTCGGCAAGGGGCAGATCGCCGGCATCGGGCGCGAGATTCCCAAGGGTTCGCGGGTGCTGTTCGCCTTTGGCGGCGGCTCGATCAAGGCCAACGG
>JAEZFE010000242.1 GCA_023437865.1 Pseudomonadota bacterium
CGGTCGAGCCCACCGAGGCGAGCACGCCCAGGTTCCGCTCCAGGATGTCCATCTCGCGGCCCAGGGTGACGTGCATGACGCGGTCGATGCGCTGGGGCAGGCTCACACGGGTGGCCTCGCGGTCGGCCAGACCCTTGGCGGCCGAGCGGCGCCACTCACGCATGGCGGCCACGAAGATGGCGCTCATGGGATCGAGCGGGCGCGAACCGATGCGGTCATAGAGTTCTTCGAGCGAGCCGCCCGACCAGAACGATTCCTCGAAATGCTCGGCGCGCTGCCACAGGGCGCGCATGCGCATGAGCTTGTCGAAGATGATCGCCCAGCACCAGAACGACGCACCGACGAGCGCAATCATCACGAACTTGACGATGAAGTCCGCCCGCATGAAGAGGGACCACATGGACAAATCGTGCTGGGCTACGGAGCCGGCCAGCTGAGCCGTCTGAACAGGATCCATGACACTATCGCCTTTCGCTAACCAAAGCCTGCAATGAGGTTTTCAAATCCGCCGGGATGCGCACCGGCCTGCCGTCCTTGCTGATGAAGGCCAGCTTCACGTCGAGACGCACCAATTCCGCGCCATCGTCAAGCCGCCGGATGACCTGGAGCACCTCCATCGAGGCCCCCCCGACCGAGGTCATGACGCTCTCCACTTCCAGCAGATCGTCCAGCCGGGCCGGCTTGAGGAAGTCCATCCCGACGTGGCGGACGGCAAAGAAGCAGCCCAGCCGATCCGCCAATTCCGATTGGTTCAAACCCAGCCCGCGCACCATCTCGGTCCGCGCCCGCTCGGCGAAATTCAGGTAATTCGAGTGGTACACGATGCCGCCGGCATCGGTGTCTTCCCAATAGACCCGGACGCGGTGTCGGTGGAGAGGGGTCACTCCTCATCCTCCGTCCGCGACAGTAGATCGAGCTGCACCAACAGCTCCTTCGGCGGGTTGAGGCCGATATGCTTGAAGCCGCCCGCCGTCAGCATGCGGCCGCGCGGCGTGCGCTGGATAAGCCCCTGCTGCAGGAGGTACGGCTCGATCACCTCTTCCAAGGTGTCGCGCTGCTCGGAGAGCGCGGCGGCCAGGGTGTCCACGCCGACCGGGCCGCCGCCGTAATTCTCGGCGATGCAGCCGAGGTAGCGGCGGTCCATGGCGTCCAGGCCGATCTTGTCCACTTCCAGACGGGTCAGCGCGGCGTCGGCGATACCGGCATCCACCGGGCTCTTGCCGGCCACGGCGGCGAAATCGCGCACCCGGCGCAGGAGGCGCCCGGCCACGCGCGGCGTGCCGCGCGAACGCTTCGCCACCTCGGCGGCGCCGTCGGGGGTGATATCGAAGCCCAGCACGCGCGCGCCACGGCGCACGATCAGCTCAAGCTCGTCCGGGGTGTAGAAGTTCATGCGGCAGGGAATGCCGAAACGTTCCCGCAATGGAGTGGTCAGCAGGCCGGATCGGGTGGTCGCGCCCACCAGCGTGAACGGCGGCAGATCGATGCGCACCGAGCGGGCCGCCGGGCCCTCGCCGATGATGAGATCCAATTGGAAGTCCTCCATGGCCGGATAGAGCACTTCTTCTATGGCGGGATTAAGGCGATGGATCTCGTCGATGAACAGCACGTCGCGCGGCTCGTGATTGGTCAGCAGCGCGGCCAGATCGCCGGCCTTGGCGATAACCGGACCCGAGGTGGCGCGGAATCCTACCCCCAACTCCTTGGAGACAATCTGGGCAAGGGTGGTCTTGCCCAGGCCGGGCGGGCCGAAGAACAGAGTGTGATCCAGCGCCTCGCCGCGCGCCTTGGCGGCCTCGATGAAGATCTTGAGGTTCTCGCGCACCTGGCGCTGGCCGGTGAAATCGTTCAGCGTCTGAGGGCGCAGATGGGTCTCCACGTCCGAAGTGCTCTTTTCCGGCGAGACTTCGCGCTTCATCGCGCCATGTCCTTGCCCAGCCGCTTGAGCGCCAGCCGGATCAGGGTGGAGGAATTGGCGCCGTCATTCTCGCGGGCCGCGATCCCCACGGCCTCGAACGCTTCGAGCCGGCGATAGCCCAAATTGACCAGCGCCGAGATGGCATCCTCCAGCGCGCCGCCACCCTCTGCCGGCATGGGCGCCGCGGCGGCCACGGCCTGGGCCAGGCCGGCAGGGGCAAAGCCACCCAACGCGATCTTGCCAGCCTTGTCCTTCAGCTCGGTGAGGATGCGCACGGCCAGTTTCGGCCCCACGCCATTGGCCCGGGTCAGCGTCGCCTTGTCCTGCGCCGCGATGGTCTGGAGCAATTGTTCCGGCGTGGCGGCCGACAGGATCGACAGGCCCACCTTGGCGCCGACGCCCTGCACGGTGGTCAGCAGGTTGAACCATTCACGCTCGGCAACATCGAGGAAGCCGTAAAGGTGGATGTGGTCCTCGCGCACATGGGTCTCGATGTGCAACGCAGCGGCGGTGCCGGCTTCCAGCTTGGCCAGGGTCTTGCCGGAGCAGAACACCAGATAGCCGACGCCATTCACGTCGACGATGGCGAAATCCTCGCCGACCGAATCGATCAGGCCTTTGAGCTTGGCGATCATTGTTTTAGCCCCTCAGGCGCCGAGAGCGCTTCGTTCACTCCGGTCATCGTGCCACCGCCCGCGCCAGGCGGCGCGCCGTGTTGAGGTGATGCGAGTGGCAGATGGCGACGGCCAAAGCGTCCGCCGCATCGGGGCTCTTGACCAGGCAGCCGGGCAGCAGAGTGCGCACCATCATGCCGACCTGATCCTTCTGGGCGCGGCCGGTGCCGACCACCGCCTGCTTGACCGAAGCGGGGGCGTATTCGCCGACGCGGATGCCCGACAGCGCCGGGGCCAGCAGCACGGCGCCGCGCGCCTGGCCGAGCTTGAGCGTGCTTTCCGGGTTCTTGTTGACGAAGGTCTCTTCCACCGCGGCTTCCTCGGGGGCCCACTGGGCGATGATGGCGCGCACGCCCTCGTGCAGTTGCACCAGCCGCTCGGCCAGGCTCAGCTTGTCGTCCGACTTGACCACGCCGTCCGCCACATGGCGAAGGTGCGAGCCGTCCACGTCGATGATCCCCCAGCCGGTGATCCGCAATCCCGGATCGAGCCCCAGAACCCGCATGTACCCCCCTGCCCCAGAAAACGTCATGGCCGGGATTGACCCGGCCATCCATGTGGCCCCGCATGCATTGTGCCGGGCGTCACCACATGGATGCCCGGATCGCGTCCGGGCATGACGGACGGGGAAAGTTACCCCAAACGCTCCATGATCTCGTCCGGGATTTCGAAATTAGCCTGGACGCGCTGGACGTCGTCGTTGTCCTCCAGCACGTCCAGCAGCTTCATCAGCGTCTTGGCGACGTCTTCGTCGGCCACCGGCACGGTGGTCTGCGGACGCCAGTCCAGGCGGGCATGCTCGGGGGTGCCGAAGGTGGCTTCCAGCGCGTCGCGCACGGTGGCCAGATCGTCGGGGGCACAAGTGATCTCGTGGCCGTTCTCCGACGATTCCACGTTGTCGGCACCGGCTTCCAGCGCCGCCTCGAACATGCCTTCCGCCGAGGCCGCCGCCGCCGGATAGGCGATGGAGCCGACGCGGTCGAACATGAACGACACCGAATTGGATTCGCCCAGGGCGCCGCCGTTCTTGGAGAAGGCCGAACGCACTTCCGAGGCGGTGCGGTTGCGGTTGTCGGTCAGCGCCTCGACGATGATGGCGACCGAACCGGGGCCGTAGCCCTCGTAGCGCACTTCCTCGTAATTCGCCCCGTCCTCGCCACCGGCGCCGCGCTTGATGGCGCGCTCCATGGTGTCCTTGGGCATGTTGGCGGCGCGGGCGGCCTGGATGGCGGCGCGCAGGCGCGGGTTCATGGCGGGGTCGGGCTGGCCCGACTTGGCGGACACCGTCAATTCGCGGATCAGCTTGGTGAAGACCTTGGCGCGCTTGGCGTCCTGAGCACCTTTGCGGTGCATGATGTTCTTAAACTGGGAATGGCCGGCCATAACTCGTGCGAACCTTGAATGCGGATGGAATGGTTGCGGTGCCTATACCATATCTTGTGCGGGCACGGCTACCTCCCTCCCTCGCTGTGGCTTTAGGGCCAGACCTCCGCCAGCCGCGGCCCGACGCGCAGCGCGCCCACCTTGACCGCCAGCCCCGTGCGGTCGTCGGTTTCCACCAGCACGCCGCACACGGTGCCCGGACCTTCCGCCGGGGTCAGGCGTTCGCCCGGAATCTTGCGGACGAATTTGTGGATGGCGGCATCCTTCTTCATGCCGATGACCGAGTCATAATCCCCGCACATGCCGGCATCGCACTGGAAGGCGGTGCCGCGGGGCAGGATCTGGGTGTCGGCGGTGGGAATGTGCGAATGGCTGCCCACCACCAGGCTGGCGCGGCCATCGGCCACATGGCCGAGCGCCATCTTCTCGCTGGAAGCCTCGGCATGCACATCAAGAATGATCGCATCCACCCCGCCCGGCCCTAGCCGGACACGGCTCAGCTCGCGTTCGACGGCGGCGAAGGGATCGTCGAGCGGGTCCATGAACAGCCGGCCCATGACCTGCATGACCATGACCTTCTTGCCACGCGGCAGCGCATAGACGCCCACGCCCTTGCCCGGCGTGCCGGCAGGGTAGTTGAGCGGGCGCAACAGCCGCGCGTCGCCGTCGATATACGGCATGATCTCGCGCTGGTCCCAGGAATGATTACCCAGCGTCAGGACATCCACGCCGGCGGCATAAAACTCCTCGCAAATCTTGGGAGTGATGCCGAAGCCGTGGGCGGCGTTCTCGCCGTTGACCACCACGAAGTCGGCCTCCACCCTGCGACGGATTTCCGGCAGTTTCTCGATCACCGCGTCGCGTCCGGCCCGGCCCACCACGTCACCCAGATAAAGCAGTCTCATGCGATCAAACCCTGTTCGGTGGCGATGGCGTCCAGGCGCTGGTCATGGATGTCCGTGGGAACGGCATCGACCTCCTGGGCGGCAAAGCCCAATCCAATGGCTTTTACCTGGGCGCGGCGGCGCAGGCTTTCCAGCGAACGGTCATAATAGCCGCCGCCATAGCCGAGGCGGAAGCACCGGCGGTCGAAGGCGAGCAAGGGCACCAACACCACACTGGGAACCAGCGGCGGCGCCGATGCCAGCGGATGGACGGTGCCATGTAGGCCCGGCTCCAGCCCGTCGCCGGGCGCCCAATGGCGGAAATCCAGGGGCTGCCCCCGCGCGGTCACGACCGGCAGTGCCAGCGTGCAGCCGAGGCCCGCCAGCCTATCCAACAGCGGGCGGGGATCAAGTTCGTCGCCCATGGGCCAGTAGGCGGCAACCACGTCGCCCCGGTCCACGCCCAGTTGCCCCGCCATGGCGGCAAGCGCAGCCGCAGCCTCGGCACCGCAATCGGCGCAGGCACGGCGGCGCACCTCGACCATATGGGCGCGCAACGTCTTCTTGTGGGTGGGGAGATCGGGATCGTGCATGGAAGAATGTGGAGCGGCGCCGCCTCGGCCGTTGGCTTGTAAGTCCTCCGTGGCCTGACTAATCAGGTGGGCGCCATATACCGGCACCAATGGCACCGGCAGGGACAGCTCCCTAGAGGATCGTTATCGCCCCAGGGACATTAGCTGCCTGACGAGCACGCGCAGCAGACCGCTCCTTCCCCTACTTAGGACCTTTCCAGCCGTTCCGCAATGCCTTCGATGCGAGCGGCCAGGGCCTCGATGCCGGCGGCCAGCTGTTCGTCCCCCTCGGCGGCGGCGGCCACATCGGTGCCAGCGGTCCTGAGCTGCTCCCGGCTCTCGGCCAGTTCGTCAGCGAGCATCAGCCCCACCATGACCAGCAGCCGGGCGTCGGGGACGTTGCCGATCTGGCCGAGCAATTGCTGGGCACGATTATCCACCTCGCGGCCCAATTCGGTGACGCGGGCCACCTGGGAATCGTCGCAGGCAATCTCGTAGATGCGGCCGTTGATGGTGAGATTGACGAGGGCCACGCCCTATTCCTCCAGCAGATTGCGCAGGCGGTCGATGGCGGCATCCAGGCGCTGGGCGACCACCCGGGTGGTGTCCTGCAAGGCGGCCTGCTGGTCGCGCGCATCGCGCAATTCGCCAGCCAGCAGCAGGTCGCCGGCACCGACGCGCGCTGCGGCGCTGTCCAGCCGGTCGATGGCGGCGCCCAAGCGTTCCACCGCGCTGGCAGTGCGGCTCAACGAAATGCTGTGCTCGGACACGTGGGTCCCCCGACTTTATCCAACAGGGCTGCGAGGTTAGGGCCGAAGCCTTGATGTGTCAACGCAAGCCCGCCTTGACAGGTTCGCCGGCGGCACTACGCTTGCAGCCGATTTGACCGGAGAAGACCATGCGCCGCCTGCTACCCCTGCTCGCCGCCCTTGCGCTGGCTCTGCCCGCCGCCGCCGAGACGCCGCACGCCAGCAAGGGCCAGACCGTCTACGCCCCGGTCTATTCCCATATCTGGCACGGCAATCTGGATGCCAGGGGGCAGCCGCAGACACTGCAGCTATCGTCCATGCTGTCGATCCGCAACACCGATCCCGATGACGGCCTGATCGTGCGCTCGGTGCGCTATTACGA
>JAEZFE010000308.1 GCA_023437865.1 Pseudomonadota bacterium
GAACAAGATGGCATTCAGGCCGCGGGGCCGAAATTGCTGGATCTGGCACGCGCCGCCATCGCCGAGGGCATCGGCACCGGCAAACCCATGCGGCAGGCCTATACTGCCGATCTGCCCGCCATCTTGAATGCGCCGGGCGCCTGCTTCGTCACTTTGAAAAAGGACGGCCAACTGCGCGGCTGCATCGGTTCGCCCCAGGCGTGGCGCCCGCTGATCGACGACGTGTGCGACAATGCCTTCAAAGCCGCGTTCCAGGATCCACGCTTCCCGCCGGTCACCGCCGAGGAACTGGCGGCACTGGAGCTTTCGGTGTCGGTGCTGACCCCGCCGGTGCCCATGCGCTTCGCTAGCGAGGCCGGTCTGCTGTCGCAACTGCGCCCACGCATCGACGGCCTGATCTTTGAGGAGGGAGACCGCCGCGCCCTCTTCCTGCCCGCCGTGTGGGATCAGTTGCCCGACCCCGCCCAGTTCCTGGCCCATCTGAAACACAAGGCCGGCCTGCCGCTGGACTATTGGTCCAACCGCGTCAAAGCCAGCCGGTTCGAGGCGGTCGAAATAAAGGCCTAGGCGCGCTCCACCACTCCCGGCAGGTTCTCCTCGATGAGCTTGGCGAACAGCCGGAACTCCTCCGAGCGGGAGGTGGTGCGCCGCCAGACCAGGTCGATGGCCCGGGCCGGAGCGGGAGACTGGAACGGCAGCACCCTGATCTGCGGATCGGCCAGCGCCTCGGCCTCGACATAGAGGGCGGGCAGCAGCGTGGCACCCAGGCCGGTGGCCACCATCTGGCGCAGGGAATCCAGCGAGGTGGCGCGGAAATCGGGATGCTCGCTGGCACCGGCCTGCTTGCACAGGGTCAGGCTGGGCTCGCGCAGGCCGTCGCCGAATTCCATCATGATCAGGCGCTGACCGGCCAGGTCGTGCGGGGTCAGCACCTCGCGGGCGGCCACGGGGTGCCCCAGCGGCAACGTGGCCCACAGCGGCTCGCGGAACAGGCGCAGCACAGTCAGATGGTCGTCATCGCCGGGACCGTCATGGGTCAGGATCAGGTCCAGCTCACCGCTGGCGAGGTCGGTCAGCAACTGGCTGCGCGGCTCCTCGCGCAGGTACAGCTTCAAATCCGGATAGCGGGCGCGCATGGCCCCCAGCATGTGGGGCAGCAGATAGGGGCCCAGGGTGCGCAGCACGCCCACGCGCAGGGTGCCCGACAGCGGCTCGGCCGATTGCCGCGCCGCTTCCTCGAGATCGGCCACCTCGCGCAGGATGGCGCGCGCCCGCTGCGCCACCTCGCGCCCCACCGGGGTCAAGAGGACCTTGCGGCGGGTGCGTTCCAGCAGCAGCGCCCCCAAATCCTCCTCCAACTGCGCCACCTGGGCCGACAGCGCGGGCTGGGACAGATTCAGCCGCTCGGCGGCGCGACGGAAGTGCAGCGTGTCGGCCACGGCGGCGAGGCATTGGAGCTGGCGGAGGGTCGTCATGGCTTATTGATAGTTATTGCCTATCAAACATGCAAGATGGTTCGATTGGATTTATCAGGCGGGCAACCCTACGTTTTACTCAACAAGACGAACCCAGGAGAGACCCGACCATGTCGATCCCGCGCCCCTCCCCCCGCCCCGACCCCCGTTCCTCTGCCGATCCCGCCGCCGCGTTCTTCCGCGCCGTCCGCGATACTCCCATGCTGTCGGGCGAGGAAGAGGCCGAGCTGATCCGCCGCTGGCGCGAAGACGGCGACGAAAAGGCCCGCCAGCGCCTGCTGGAAGCCCATCTACGCCTGGTGGTCAAGACCGCCGGCCAGTTCAAGGGCTATGGCCTCGCCACCTCGGACCTGATCGCCGAGGGCAACCTGGGCCTGGTCCGCGCCCTCGACGGCTTCGACCCGGAACGCAACCTGCGCTTTTCCACCTACGCCCAGTGGTGGGTGCGCGCCGCCATGTTCGAGTTCGTGCTGAAATTCTCGACCCCGGTCACCTTTGGCCTGTCGGCGGAGCGTAAGAAGCTGTTCTTCAAGCTGCGCGGACTGAAATCCAAGCTGACCGGCCCGGAAGGCGGCTCGCTGTCCGCCGAGGAGACCCGCAAGGTCGCCACCGAGTTGGGCGTGCGCGACAGCCGCGTCGCCGAGATGGAGCGCCTGCTGACCCAGCAGCCTCGCTCGCTCGACGCCCCGGTAGTGGAAGGCGGCGCGGCCTATGGCGAACTGCTGCCCGACGAGCGCCCCAACGCCGAGGAGGTGCTGGGCGAACGCCAGGAACTGATGTATCGCCGCGAGCTGCTGAAGGGGGCGTGGAACGAGCTGACCGAGCGTGAGCGCGATATCGTCGCCGAGCGCACGTTGCGCGAAAATCCGCTGCGCCTGGAGGATTTGGCCCAGCGTTACAACATCAGCCGTGAACGTGTCCGCCAGATCGAATCCGCCGCGCTGGCCAAGCTGAAGGCGCTGGTGCAGGCGGCCACGCTCAAGCCGCGCACCGCCTAGCCAAGGGAGAGGGACATGCTTTGCCCGCACTGCCAAGTTGCCCTGACCATGAG
>JAEZFE010000344.1 GCA_023437865.1 Pseudomonadota bacterium
GCGGAAGGCCATAACGGAAGGATCTGGCCGGATGAGCGATATCATCAAGGTTAAAGGGCACGCCTACGTTCTGGCGACCAGCCCACGCGTCGCCATGCGCACACTGACGCTGAAGGACGGCGATACCTTCGCGGTGTTCGACCGCTATGGCGACACCGGCAGCGTGGGCTCGGGCGAACAGGGCATCTATCACCGCGGCACCCGCATGCTGTCGCATCACGAATTCCACCTCGGCCACCAGCGCCCGCTGCTGCTGTCGTCGACCGTGCACGAGCATAACGCCTTCGTCGCCGTAGACCTGACCAACCCCGACATTCCGGTGGGCGGCGACCGGGTGATCCCGCGCGGCACCGTGCACGTCTTCCGCTCCATGTTCCTGTGGCACGGCGCCCTGTTCGCCCGCACCAAGGTGTTCAATTACGGCGATTTAGAGCTCGACACCGACATCGCCCTGCTGTTCGAGGCCGATTTCGCCGATGTCTTCGAGGTACGCGGCGTTCATCGCAAGAAGCGCGGCCGGACCTGGGTCGATGTCGGCGAGGACAAGGTCAACCTATGCTATGAGGGCCTGGACGGCATCGTGCGGCGCACCTGCATCACCTTTTCCGAGAAGCCCGCCGAGCTATCGGCCGAACACGCCCGCTTCTCGCCGCGCATCAAGCCGCACGAGGCGTTCGAGCTGTTCCACATCGCCAATTTCACCGACCAGCCCTGCGAGCAGCCATCCGACGAGCACTTCTTCGAGAACCGCGAGCGGCTGGTCAAGCGGCTGGTGGGCAGCCGCACCACCATCAGGACCTCCAACGAGCAGTTCAACCACTGGCTCGACCGCTCCACCGCCGACCTCAGAATGCTGGAGACTCAGACGCCCGACGGCCCCTACCCCTATGCCGGCGTCCCCTGGTTCTCCACCGTGTTTGGCCGCGACGGCATCATCACCGCGCTGGAGTATCTGTGGGTCGATCCGCACATCGCGCGTGGCGTGCTGGCAACCCTGGCCGCCAACCAGGCCGACCGCCATTCCCCCGTCCAGGACGCCGAACCCGGCAAGATCCTGCACGAATGGCGCGAGGGCGAAATGGCCAATCTCGGCGAGGTGCCCTATGGCTGCTATTACGGCAGCGCCGATTCGACGCCGCTGTTCCTGATGCTGGCGGCGGCCTATTGGCGCCGCACCAGCGACCGCGCCATGCTGGAATTCCTGTGGCCCAACATCGAACGGGCGCTGGTGTGGATCGACCAATACGGCGACGAGGATCAGGACGGCTTCGTCGAATACGCCCGCAAGCGGCCGCAGGGCCTGACCAACCAAGGCTGGAAGGATTCCGAGGATTCGGTCATGCATGCCGATGGCCGCCTGGCCGACGGCCCCATCGCCTTGTGCGAGGTGCAGGGCTATGTCTATGCCGGCAAGCTGGGCGCCGCCGACATGGCCCAGGCGCTGGGCATGACCACGCGGGCCCACGCGCTGCGCCGCCAAGCGGCCGAGTTGCGCGAACGCTTCGACGCCGCGTTCTGGCTGGATGATCTCGGCACCTACGCCCTGGCCTTGGACGGCCACAAGGAGCCGTGCCGGGTGGAAAGCTCCAATTCCGGCCACCTGCTCTATTGTGGCATCGTGCCGCCGGGGAAGGCGGGGCGCGTCGCCGATTCGCTGATGGGGCCCAACATGTTCTCGGGCTGGGGTATCCGCACGCTGGCCGAGGGCGAAAAGCGCTACAACCCCATGAGCTACCACAACGGCAGCATCTGGCCCCACGACAACGCCCTCGCCGCCGCCGGCTTGGCCCGCTATGGCATGGCCGACCGCGCCCAGAAGATCATGGCCGGCATGTTCGACGCGGCCCTGGCGGTGGACCTCAACCGCCTGCCCGAGCTGTTCTGCGGGTTCCCCCGTCAGGCCGGCCAGGGCCCGACACTCTATCCGGTGGCCTGCATCCCACAGGCCTGGGCGGCGGGAACCGCATTCATGCTGATGGAGGCCGTGCTCGGCATGGAACTGGCCGCCGACCCGCCCACCATCCTATTTCACCGCCCGGTCCTGCCCGACTTTCTCGACCGTGTCGAGATCGACAATCTGGTGGTGGGCGACGCGTCGGTCGACGTCATCCTCAACCGCCACCCCCATTCGGTGGGCGTCAACGTCATGCGCCGCAAGGGGGACGTGGAAATCCGGATGGAGATGTGAGGTATCCCTCCCCACCGGGGAGGGAACCCTTTCACTGCAACGCCCCCTGATTTTTTAGATACGTGCCCTTGATCGCCGCCACCGCCCAATAGGTCAGCGCCCCCACCGTACCGGTGGGATTGTAGCCGGCATTCTGCGGGAAGGCGGCGGCGCCGGGGATGAACAGATTAGGCACGTCCCAGCATTGCAGGAAGCGGTTCACCACGCTGGTGCGGGGATCATTGCCCATCACCGCGCCGCCGGTGTTGTGGGTGGTCTGATAAGGCACGATCGAATAGGGCGTGCTGACCTGCTGGGTCACACTATGGGCGGGCTTCATGGCGCGGGCGATCTTCTCCGCCTGTTCGGTCAGATGACGGGACATGCGGATTTCGTTCTCATGGTAATCGAAGGTCATGCGCAGCAAGGGCCGGCCCCAGGCATCCTTGTAGGTCGGGTCCAGATCCAGGTAGTTGGCGCGGTGGGCCATGACGGCGCCGTGGGTGCTGATGGACATGGAGCGGCCATACCATTGCTTCACCGCCCGCTTCCAGCCGCTGCCCCATTTGGGCGTGCCCTCCGGCACCGGGTGATATTGAATGGGCCGCCCGCCGGAATGGCCGCCCAGGATGTAGCCGCCACTGATGAAGCCCAGGCCGCCATGATCGAAATTGTCGCCGTTGAAATCGTCGATGCAGGTGGCCAGCGCGCCCGAGGCCATGAACGGATTGAACAGCTGGTCGGGGAAGAACATGGTCACGCTGGAGGTGACCTGATAGGCGTAGTTGCGCCCAACCACGCCATTGCCGGTCGCCGGATCATAGGGCGCACCAATGCCCGAGACCAGCAGCAGGTGGACGTTGTTGAGGCCATAGGCGGCCAGCACCACCATCTCGGCGGGCTGCTCGAACTCGCGCCCCAGGGCATCGGCATAGGTGATACCGGTGGCGCGCTTTTGCGTTGAATCCAGGTTGACCCGCAATACCTGGGCCTGGGTCCGCAATTCGAACTTGGCCTGGCTGGACAACGCCGGGATCACCGAGGCCTGCGGGCTGGCCTTGGCATTGACCTCGCAGCCGAAGCGCTCGCAGAAACCGCAATAGGTGCACGCGCCCATGGAAATGCCATAGGCATTGGTCCGCGCCTGCGAGGCATTGGAGGACGGCTGCGGGAACGGGTGAAAGCCCACTTCGCTGGCCGCCTGGCCGAACAACGCCATGCTCTGGCTGACCTTCTGCGGTGGATTGGGGTACTCGCGCGAGCGCGGCCCCTCGAATGGGTTGCCGCCCGGTTGGAGGACGCCCTTCAGATTGCCGGCCTTGCCCGAGGTGACACAGACCCGCTCGAACTGGTCGTAATGCGGTTCCAACTCCTCATACGTGACCGGCCAATCCTGGATGGTCATGTCTTCGGGCACCGCCTCGGCGCCGTAGCGTTCAATGTTGTGGCTGCGCAGGCGGAAATCGGCAGGCAGGAAGCGCCACGTTTGGCCGTTCCAATGCACCCCCGCTCCGCCTACCCCCTCACCCGGCAGGAACGACCCCAATTGGCGCATAGGCAGCGCCATTTCGCGCGGGGAATTACGGAAGGTCATGGTCTCGCGCGCGACATCCTGCATGATGCGGTGTCGCACCGCGAAGGCCAGTTCGTCATGGATGCGGCCGGGCAGAAAGTCGGGATCGGTGTCGCGGGCGCGCCCCCGTTCCAGCGCCACCACCGACAGCCCGGCATCGCTCAGTTCCTTGGCAAAGATCGCTCCGGTCCAGCCGAAACCCACGATCACCACGTCCACCGGCTTCATGCGTGTCGCCATAACCCCTGCCCTCCCTATTGGAGATCGGCCAGCGAAACTGGCTCGGCGGCGAACGGCTTACCGCGGAAGCGCTCAATGTCGTCCATGTAGATGGCACGCGCACCGGGGAACCCGATCATCCGCCACACCGCCTTGTCGCGGTTGCCGCCATAGGCCGGGTCGGCGAAATAGCCCTCGACCACGGCGGCAAGCAGAAGGCGCATGAAGGTTCTGCCGGGCAAGGTGGCGAGAATGACCTCGCCGTTGTCGAGTCCGGCAAGGAAGGCTTCGCGCTGCTCGGGAGTCAGGTCGGCAAACCGCTTGCCGTGCGCCGCCCGGGCAGACCCGTCGCATTCGGCAAGTGCCAAGCGGAACAGCCGCGCCGGCGTCAGCGGCAATTGATATCCCTGCTGCGGCGTGCCCTCGGACCACGGGCCCTCCAGGTACATGCGCTCGCCACTGCCCCAGGCGCCGGCCAATTGACGGTCGAGATACGTCAACACGCCGGCCTCCATGCCACTGGGTCCGGCATCGTCGGCGGGAAGGAACACATCGATGGCGGCCGTCAGGAAGGCCGCCTCGGCATCGTTGAGAAACAGCCGGGCCTCGGCGGGCCGCTTGGTGGTGGGGCGATGCGGTGGGTGGGCCGGAGCAGCGGCCTGCTGCTGCTCCGCCTGCTGCCCACGTGCCTGCGGT
>JAEZFE010000348.1 GCA_023437865.1 Pseudomonadota bacterium
CGTTCGCCACGACGGCGAATCCGCGGCCCGCCTCGCCGGCGCGGGCGGCCTCGATGGTGGCGTTGAGTGCCAGCAGGTTGGTCTGACTGGCGATATCGTTAATCATGCTGACCACCGCGCCGATGCGCTCGGCTGCCTGTCCCAGGCCCCGCACGGTCTCGTCGGTGCGGTCCGCCGCCTGGGCCGCCGCTTCGGCGATCTCGGCGGCATGGGCGACCTGGGATGAGATCTGGCCGATGGAGGCCGAGATGTCGTTGACCGCATCGGCCACCGCCTGAAGGTTGCCCGACATCTGGCCGGCATGGGCGGCGGCGGCCACCGACTGGCTGGTGGTTTCGTCGGAATGGCCGGACATGCGGTGGACCTGCTGGTCCAGCTCGCTCGCCGCCTCGGTCACCGCGCGCACCACGTCGGACACATGGGTGTGGGCGAATTCGGCGAATTCCCGGTCGCGGGTCTCCATCAACTCGACCGAGCGGTTGATGGTGTCGGCATAGCGGATGAACTCGCCCCGCAGGCCGGTGGTGACGATGCGGCGCCAATAGTCGCGGCGGTTGGCGTGTTCCATGGTCGCGCCCGCGTCGGCGCAAAAGGATTCGGTGATGTCGAGCAGCCGGTTGGTGTTCTTGGCCAGCCGCGCCAGCGTACCGCCGCGCCACACCGGCGACACGCGCACGGTCAGGTCGCCCGACGCCGCCTTGTCCAGCACGTCGGCGATGCGGTCGAGACGGCCGGTGGCGGTGGCGAAGGATTGTTGGGCGGTAAGGATGGCGGCCAGCGTTGCCGCCGCCAGAACGCCGTGGAACACGATAGCCGCCGGGCCGCTCAGTAGCGGGGCCAGGGCCCATAGCGCGGCCAGGGCGATGGCGGTGCGGATGAAGATGCGCACCCGCCCGAGCGATGAGCCGAGGGGGCTAAAGACGGAGGACGAATTGGTCATAGGCTTGTCCCTCCTGCCGCAGGCGGGCGTCGAGGTGGTCGTTGGCGGCACGGGCGGCCAGCACGCGGTCGGCGTGGCAGGCCTCCTCGGCCGACAGTTCGGCATAAAGCGGCGCGATCCGGGCGACCGCTTCGGGCTTTGCCGCCCGCTGGGTGGAGTGAAAGCCCACCACCCGGCCGTATGAGGTAACGGCGGGGGCGACCTGGGCCAGCACCCAGTAATGGCCGCCGTCGCGGCTGCGGTTGGCGATGTAGCCGAAGAACTCGCGGCCCTGGGCCACGGTGTCCCACATGCGGGCGAAAATCGCGCCGGGCATGCCGGGGTGGCGCAACAGCGAGTGGGGCTTGCCCAGCACCTCGGCCTCGGCATAGCCGTTAAGGCTCAGGAATACGTCGTTGGCATAGGTGATGCGGCCGGCTGTGTCGGTCTTGCTGACGATGATCTCGTCGCGCGGCACTACGATCTCACGGCCAGAGAGGGGGCAGTGGGGCATGAGACCCTCCATGCGAGCCTGGGGGGAGGAAAAGGGGGCGAATGCCCCCCTGACCTGATCACTTCTTGGCGAAGATCTTGTCGAAGATGCCGCCGTCGGAGAAGTGCGCGTTCTGGGCCTTCTGCCAGCCGCCGAACACGTCGTCGATGGTGAACAGCTTGACCGGCGAGAACGTGTTCTGAACCTTCTTCCACACCTCGGGGTCACGCGGGCGGTAGTGATGCTTGGCGATCAATTCCTGAGCTTCGGGAGTGTAAAGGTAGTTCAGGTACGCCTCGGCGGTGGCGCGGGTACCGCGGCGGTCGACCACCTTGTCGACGACCGCCACCGGCGGCTCGGCCAGGATGGACAGCGACGGGGTGACGATCTCGAAGCCGTCGCCGAATTCCTTGATCGCCAGGTGGGCCTCGTTTTCCCATGACAGGAACACGTCGCCGAGGCCGCGCTGGGTGAAGGTGATGGTGGCGCCGCGCGCCCCTGAATCGAGTACGGGGACGTTCTTGTAGAGCTGGGTGACGAATTCCTCGGCCTTGGCCTGGTCGCCGTTCCATTTGTTGAGCGCGTAGCCCCAGGCTGCCAGATGGTTCCAGCGGGCGCCGCCCGAGGTCTTGGGGTTGGGGGTGATGACCGCCACGCCCGGCTTCACCAGATCGTCCCAGTCCTTGATCTTCTTCGGGTTGCCCTTGCGCACCAGGAACACGATGGTGGAGGTGTAGGGGGCGCTGTTGTAGGACAGCCGCTTCTGCCAATCGGGCGCCAGCAGGCCCTTGGCGGCGATGGCATCGATGTCGTAGGCCAGCGCCAGGGTGACCACGTCGGCCTCCAGGCCGTCGATCACCGAACGGGCCTGCTTGCCGGAACCGCCATGCGACTGGTTGATCTTCAGGTCGGCGCCGCTCTTGGCCTTCCATTTCTCCCCAAAGGACTTGTTGATCTCCTGGTAAAGCTCGCGGGTCGGGTCATAGGAGACGTTGAGCAGGGTCTGCTCTGCCGCCTGGACCGGGGGGGACAGGCCGATGCCCGCGGTGACCGCCAGAGCCAGGGCAGCGGCGGTCAGGGTGCGGCGGGTGATGGGGAAACGGCGGGCCATGGGTGCTCTCCTCTATAAGTCTATAAACTAGTAGATATATCGCATGTCCGCCTGTCAAAGGGTTTTTACATCAAACGCGGCATATGGTGCGGCAGCGTCCTCATAACAACAGATCGTTTATGTGCAATCGAAATAAGACTTGTTGATCCGATCCCGGGCTGAGGATGGGCCTTCAGTAAGCGATTGGAACCGCCACCTGGTGGCGTCGCCGGCCGCGGGGCAGTGCTGTGGGGAGGGAGGGGCGGACGAGCCCGATCGTCGCATCGCACAATATCGGCGTCGATCGACGCATGCGCTAACAAACAGTCTCAGGCGGTATCGAGCGATACCGTCTGCTGCCACAGTGCATTCAAAGAAGGGTGGCGGAGGGAGAGGGATTCGAACCCTCGGTACAGGTTTACCCTGTACGACGGTTTAGCAAACCGTTGGTTTCAGCCACTCACCCATCCCTCCGCAGGGCTGTGTCACGGTTAGGTCCGTGGCTGGACGGTCTTTCTAACGGAGCCGGCCGTTCCCGTCAACCCGGAACACTCATTCCTTTTTGCACGGCGGGCCGAGCGGCCAGAGCGGCGCGCCAGCGCGCCACATTGGGGAAGTGAGCAAGGTCGATGCCTTGCCAGTCATGGCGCTCGGTCCAGGGGTAAAGCGCCATGTCGGCGATGGAATAATCGCCGGCCACGAATTCCGCCTCGCCCAGGCGGTGGTCGAGCACGCCGTACAGCCGAGCGGTCTCCTTGCTGTAGCGCTCGACGGCGTAGGGCACCTGTTCGGGGGCGAAGCGGCGGAAGTGGTGGGCCTGGCCCAGCATGGGGCCGAAGCCGCACATCTGGAACATCAGCCATTGCAGGGTCAGGTAGCGCTGGCGCGGGTCGGCGGACAGGAACTTGCCGGTCTTCTTGGCCAGATAGACCAGGATGGCACCCGATTCGAACAGCCGCACCGGTTCGCCACCCGGTCCATCTTCGTCGATGATGGCGGGGATCTTGGAATTGGGGTTGATGGCCACGTATTCGGGGGTGAACTGGTCGCCCTTGCCGATGTCGATGGTGTGCACCCGGTAGGGCAGGGCTACCTCTTCCAACATGATGGAGACCTTGCGGCCGTTGGGCGTGCCCCAGGTGTAGAGATCGATCATGAGCGGCTCCTGGTGTTGTCCTTTCAAGATAGCCCTAGACGTCCCGGTTGACGAGGGGGGCGCGGCTCTGGCATCGTTCTCTCCATGAAGACCCAGACCACCCTTCTGCTGCTTAGCCGCCCGGTGTCGTGATCACGACGCCGGGG